>NZ_RZRW01000049.1:0-17923 GCF_003998745.1 Mesorhizobium sp. M7A.F.Ca.US.014.04.1.1
ACCAAGGATACCTCGGCCGGACAGGCGCGTGTCGCCAGCGTCCTCAACGAACTCGACAAGCCGCTGCTCGAGGAGGTGATGCAGGATCTGGAAGCCGCCGGCACGCCTGATCTCGACGGCGTGCGAGCCCGGCTGTTTGCTTTCGACGATCTGCCGCTGCTCACCCAGAAAGCGCGGGTGCTGCTGTTCGACGGGCTATCGACGGAGCTGGTCACGCTGGCCTTGCGTGGCACGTCGGCCGCCCTTGCAGAATCGGTGCTGTCGGCCATCGGCGCCCGCTCGCGGCGCATGATCGAAGCCGAGCTCGGGCAGGGCTCGGACGGGATCCCCCTCGCCGATATCATGGCGGCCCGCAAGACGATCGTGACGACGACGATCCGGCTGTCGCGCGAAGGCGCCTTCGAACTCCCCTCGACCCAAGACGCCGCCTAGGACCGCGCCATGGCTGACGCGGTCGACAAGGATTCGAAAACCGAAGAGGCGACGGAAAAGAAGATCCGCGACACCATCGAACAGGGCAAGCTGCCCCATTCGCGGGAGACAGCGCTCTTTGCCTCGTTCGTTGCCATACTGGTGTTCACCGTCTTCTACGCCAAGGATGCGATCATCGATCTCGGCATGTTCCTGTCGATGTTCCTGGAGAAGCCGGAAGCCTGGCCGATGGACACGGAGACCGACGTCATCGCGCTTTACAAGATCGTCCTGCTCGAGGTCGGCCGCGCCGTCCTGAGCTTGATGGTGCTGCTGACCGTCGCCGGCGTCGGCGCCTCGGTGTTCCAGAACATGCCGCAATTCGTAGGCGAGCGGGTCCGGCCGCAACTCTCGCGTATTTCGATCGCCAAGGGTTGGAACAGGCTGTTCGGCATCCAGGGTTGGGTCGAGTTCCTGAAGTCACTCGGCAAGGTCGGGTTTGCCATCGTCGTGCTGAGCTTCACCCTGTCGGAAGACCACCGCAAGCTGCTCGCCGGGATGATCACCAATCCGGTCGCCTTCGGTCTCGTCATCCGCGGCATCGCCGTCGACATCCTGGTGGCGATCGTCTTCGTCATGGGGCTGATCGCGGCAGTCGACATCGTCTGGTCGCGCTTCCACTGGAAGCAGGATCTGCGCATGAGCAAGCAGGAGGTCAAGGACGAGTTCAAACAGTCCGAGGGCGACCCGATCGTCAAGTCGCGGCTGCGCTCGCTGGCGCGCGACCGGGCGCGCAAACGGATGATGACGGCGGTGCCGCGCGCGACGCTGATCATCGCCAACCCGACGCACTTCTCGATCGCGCTGAAATATGTGCGCGACGAGGACTCGGCGCCCATGGTGCTGGCCAAGGGCCAGGATCTGGTGGCGCTCAAGATCCGCGAGATCGCGCGGGAACACAACATCCCGATCTTCGAGGACGTGGCGCTCGCCCGCTCCATGTACAAGCAAGTTTCGGTCGATAATGTGATCCCGTCACAATTCTACCAGGCCGTCGCCGAACTGGTGCGGATCGTCTACTCGAAAAAGGCTGAGCGCAGACAGATTTCATGAACCGGCAACCGCACGCAAAATCCCGCGAGATCATCGTCGCCAGCGCCATCGAGCAGGTGGTGGGCGAACTGAGGCTGATCGATGTCGCCGACTACATCGCCTTTATCCGGCTGGAGCATTTCGCATGCCTGTCGGACCTGGTCGATTCAGCGGTTGAGTTGTTCTTCATGCCGGGTACTCTGCGGCTCGGCCATGGTGGTGAGGCGCATGTCGACTGGAGCGGCAGCCCGCGCATCGTGCTCGATCTGGAACTGAGGCCGCCCGGCGTCACCGTCTATTTCCAGCTGACGCTGAGCGAGCTCGGCGCGTCGGTGGCGGTCAACTACGTATCGTTCGAGAAGCCGGGCGAAGACCCGGAGCGCAACACGGCGCTGCTCGAAGCGGTGATCGAAGAGGCGCGTATCCGCAAGGTCGAGCCGCTGGCCTATCGCTGACCGTCGGTCGCTTTCGAAGCGCTGCCGAATTCCCCTATTCGATCAAGCCCAGCCGCAGCGCCTTGGCAACGGCCTGGTTGCGATTGACGGCGTTGAGCTTCTGGGTCGATTGGGTCAGATACTGGTTGGCGGTGTGCACCGACAGTTTCAGGAGTCGCGCGATCTCCTCGCTGGTGTTGCCGTTGGCGGTCAGCTTCAGGCATTCGAGTTCGCGCTTGGAGATTGCACGCATGCGGCCGGCATCGCTCGGGCGGATGCGGGCGACTGCGGCGAACAACGAAAAGCAACGAGCGTGGATCTCGTAGAGAGCGTCCTGCGACAGGGTGATCTCCGAGCCCAGGAAAACGACAAGGCCGCATTGGCCGCGGTCGGCGTGGACGGGGAAGGCGATGCCGCTGGTGCCGGGCGCCAGCGGCGCCATCTGCTGCGTCCAGGCGAGATTGCCGAACATCTCGGCCATGGCGGTGACGCCGTCATCCGTCCACCAGCGCGGTTCGGTCGAGATGCGCGTGTGACGCACGATCTCCTCGCCATTGGCGCCTGAAATGAACTTCGTCGCCACGGCAATCCCGGGATAGTCGGAATCAAGGCAAGGAACGAGCCGCGCCCGTTCGGGCGAGGGGCTGACGAAGAACAGGCCGAAAGCCGAGGCGTTGATGTCGACGGCGATCCAGCGGCAGCGGCGCACGGCGTCGGGAATGGTGACCGCGTGATGGGTTTCGGAGCTAAGGGTGAAGGCGCCGAACGGCTTGCGCTGCTCGTTGAAAAGGGCTTCGGCGGCTTCCTTGATATCGGCGTGTTTCAAATGATGCCGCTCCTGATCGCCGTGGCGATGGCCATCGCGCGGTTGCTGGCCGCGAATTTCTGGATGGCGTGGGTGATGTAGCTGTTGACGGTGTTGGAGGAGACGCCAAGGATGACGGCGACCTCGTCGGTGGTCTTGCCTTCGGAAACCCAGAACAGGCATTCGCGCTCGCGATCCGACAACGGATCCTGCATGGCGGCGGCGGCGATCAGTTGTGGGATGTGCGAGAGCGCGTAGCAGCATTTCAGCTGCGCCCGCATCAGCGCCGGCTGGTCGATGCTGCCGGCTGTCGCTGCCGAGAACAGAGCGAACAGGCGCTGGCGGCCGACATTCAGGCGCAGGGAATAGATCTCTGCATGGCCGAGCACATCGAGAAGGCGGGCTTCCTCGCCGGTGATCAACCCGTCAGCTTCGGGCGCGTGAGATGCTACCAGCGGCTGCGGACGAATGCCGGGCGCGACGGTGAGCGCGCCTTGCGCAAGCCCGGCGATCAGCCGCTTGCCGATCAACTCGATGGCGTCGAAAATCCAGTTGGAGGAGACGATGCGCGCATCGTTGCGGTCCTGATCGTGGACGATGGCGACCAGCATGTAGCTGTCGGCGCCGATCTCGGCGGTCAGTTGCATGAAAAAGCTGGTGAGATCGCCGCGCGACGTCAGGCGCGAGCCCAATGTGTCGGATTGAAGTAGCGCGGCGGGACTGCTCATTCTCGTTGCTTTTGGCCGGAATCGTTTCTGCTGTCCGGATGCTGGAAGTCAGCCGCCGAACCCGAATACACATTACTTTGACGAAGACACACGCGTGGCGCAGGGCTGCACCGAACCAAATCCCGAATCCATTCAGGGAACGCGAAGCCGTCCGCGTCTGGTGCCGGAAAAGCTCCGGAACAAAAGACTTTGGGTGGTCGCCGCGCCCCCCAGGACCGGCTGATTCGGGTTTAATCTACCCGCAGTTGAATCTGACATCAAACGCGATTTGACAAAATCGAATCTGATGGACTCCGGCGCGACTCACAGCTCGGTTTTCGCGCCCTGGACAGACGACCGGGACGCGAAAGTCTTCGCCGGCCACCTCGGCGGCTGGTCGATTTCGCCAGGCTCGGGAGCATTGGACAGACGGGCGCGCCGGTTGCTGTGCCGAAGGGGGTGCCTTGGCCCGATAGTCGGAGCCGGGCGATGTTGCCGCCCGGTCCCGGTGGTCCTTTGCTTATGCCTGTCGTTGTCCCAAAACCGCCAGATGCTCCTGGACGACAGGCATTTACCGATCCTCGAACCCGGTCAGCACGCCGACCGCGTTGATGCCGATCTCCTCGACGGCATAGCCGCCTTCCATGACGAACAGCGTCGGCAGGCCGAGCCTGGCGATGCGGCGGCCGATCTTGGGATAATCAGACGTCTTCAGCTTGAACTGGCTGATCGGGTCCTTCTCGAACGTATCGACACCCAGCGAGACGATGACGACATCCGGTGCATAAGCGGCGAGCCTGCCGCAGGCATCCTCGAGCGAGGCGTTCCATGCATCCCAGTCGGTGCCGAAGGGCATCGGATAATTGATGTTGAAGCCTTCGCCGGCACCCGCGCCGCGTTCGTCGGCATGGCCGAGGAAGAACGGGTACTCGACCATCGGATCGCCATGCAGATTGAGCACCTGGACGTCGGCACGGTCGTAGAAGATCTCCTGCGTACCGTTGCCGTGATGGTAGTCGACATCGAGGATCGAGATGCGTTTGGCGCCGTGGTCGCGGAACCATTGCGCGGCGACAGCGGCGTTGTTGATGTAGCAATAGCCGCCCATGAAGCCAGCCCCGGCATGGTGGCCGGGCGGACGGCAGAGCGCGAAGGCGGAAGCCTCGCCATCCTTGAGCAGGCCGGCGGCGGTCAGCGCTACGTCGTAGGAAGACTTGATCGCGGCCCACGTGCCTTCGACGAAAGTGGCGCCGGCATCGAAGGAATAATAGCCGAGCAGCGCGTCGACGCGCTTTGGCGGCACGTCGCCGCGCAGGCCGCGCGTCGGCCATGTGAAGGGCATCGCCGTGCCTGTGAGACCTGCTTCCAGCCATTGCGGCCAGACCGTCGGGAGAAAGTCGATATAGTCTGATTTGTGGATGCGCTTGGCGGCGGCGAGGTCATGTTCGTGCGGCGCGATGATGGGACCCAGTTTCTCGCTTTCGACCCGCGCCTTGATGAATTCGGCCCTCGATGGCTTCTCGAAACCCGGCACGATGGCTGATGTGACCAGTTCCATTTGACCGGCATGGCCGGCGTGAAGGGGGGAGAAAACAGTCTTCATAAATTCCTCTCGAAGTGCGAAATCAGTCAAGATTCAAGATTGAGATAAGGGCTCACCAGAGCGAGCCACATTCTTTCCACATCGTCCTCGATGAGGTCGTATGTCTTGCGGTCTCTTTTCAGCCCGACAAGCCGGCAGGCGTGCCCGACGTCCATCATCAGCACGCCGAGCCGGCTGGCGACATTGTCTTCAAGCGCCGGGTTCACATGCTGCAGCCATGCGGCGTAGAGCGCGATGATCTGCTCGTCATATTCGTTCTGGATCGGCCTGAGGTCGGCGTTGCCTGAAATGGCCTCGATCACCGGCATCAGGCTGGCGTTTTCGAGGTAGAGTCTGGACGTGTCGATGAAGAGCTTGCGCACTTCCTGCCGAAACTCTTCACGGTTGGTGGGCGGGGCGACCTTGATACGCTTGGCGATCACCTCGGGAAAGGATGACAGCCAGCGCCGGGCGAGGTCCAGAAGAATGGCTTCCTTGTTGGGAAAGTATTGGTAGATCGAACCAACCGACAAGCCTGCGCGCTGCGCAATGGCCAGCGTCGTCGGCGTCTTGGTTCCTTGCTCCCGCGTCAAGACCAGCGCTGCGTCGAGAATCCGGTCGACCACCTTGCTGGAGCGTTTTTGCCGCGGCTGTTTGCGCGGTTCGAGCGCTATCCTGCTTTTGCGGTCGAGACTGCGCTTCACCGTCCGATGTCCTCGTTCCCCGCCCGGTCTCAACATGGTGGGAGCTTGCTGTCCACGATACATTCCAGATTCGGTATGTTGACAAACGCGAATAATCAGTCGCATTCTTTATCCACGCTGCCTCTTGGGATGACAAGGGGAATTTCCAAGACAGCGCGCTGGCATTCTTTTTCGTCCCATGGCGCCGCTCCGGTGGAGTGGCAGGTCGTTGGCCAAGAGGTTGTCGGTCTCAGTCAGTCGTCAAAAGCGCGGAGTCGCGATGTCTGTCACAGGTGCAGGTCACAATGCGGATCTGATCGTCATCAATGGTCGTGTACTGACCATCGACGACGACAATCCCACCGCCGAGGCCGTCGCCGTCAAGGACGGCGCAATCATCGCCATCGGCAGCCGCGCCTCCATCGAAGAGTTCAAGGGACCGGCCACCAAGGTAATCGACGCCAAGGGCGGCTCCGTCCTGCCGGGTTTCATCGAAGCCCACATGCATCTGTTTTCGGGCGGGGCTGAACTTGCCCACCTTCAACTCACCGGTATACATGGCTTCGAGGCGCTGCAGAAGGCGATCCGCGACTATGCGCCTACCCGGCCCGACGCGAAGATGCTGGTCGGCCAAGGCGTCGACTACACCGTGCTCGGCAGCGAGCGCGTGACGCGCCATCACCTCGACGCCATTTTGCCCGATCGTCCGTTCTGCATGGCGGCGCCAGACCATCACACCATGTGGGCCAACACCAAGGCGTTGGAAATGGCCGGCATCCTGCAGGGGCGTACGCTCGGCCCTGGCAATGAGATTGTCATGGGTGACGATGGACTGGCCGCCGGCGAATTGCGCGAAGGCGAGGCCTTTGGCCCGGTGCTCGACCTTGCCGGCGAAAGCCGGGTGCGGCTGGGGCTGTCGACCGGCGGCGAGCCGGACCCGATGCCGACGGCGGCCGAGCGGGACGCCGACCGCGACATCATGCGGCGCGGGCTCGCCTGGTGCGCCCGCCACGGCATCACCTCGATCCAGAACATGGACGGCAACCTCTATCAGCTTGAGCTGCTGGCCGAGATCGAAGCCGAGGAAGGCTTGCCCTGCCGCGTCAAGATCCCGTTCCACTACAAGAATTTCATGACGCTCGACATGCTCGACAAGGCATCTGATATGGCCGAAAGCTACAACAGCGAATGGCTGTCGTCGGGCATGGTCAAGGTGTTCTACGACGGGGTGCTCGATTCCTGGACAGCTGTCATGGTCGAGCCATACGCCGACCGGCCCGACTGGGTGGGCGAGCCGCTGTTCACGCCGCAACAATTCATCGATCTGGCCGTCGCGGCCGACAGGCGCGGGCTGCAGATCGCGGTGCACTCGATCGGCGACGGCGCGGTGCGCGCGGTGCTGGACGGTTATGAGGCGGCGCAGAAGGCGAACGGCAAGCGCGACAGCCGTCACCGGGTCGAGCACATCGAGGTCACCACCACATCGGATGTGCCGCGTTTCGCAGAACTCGGCGTCATTGCTTCCATGCAACCGCCGCATCCGCCCGGCGCCATGGATTTTCCGCTGGAGCCGACGGTGTCGCGCATCGGGCCGGCACGCTGGCCGCTGAGCTATGCCTGGCGGACCTTGAAGGATGCCGGCGCGCATGTCGTCTTCGCATCCGATTGGCCGGTGTCGCCGATCGATCCGATCCTGGGCATTCAGGCGGCAGTGTTGCGCAAACCATGGGCAGAAAGCGACCCGGACCAGAGTTTCTCGCTGCATGAAGCGATCGCCGGTTACACGATCGAGGGCGCCTACGCCGAATTCGCCGAGCACCGCAAGGGTACGCTGAGATCGGGCTACATGGCCGATCTGGTGGTTTTGTCGATGGATATCGAGAACACCGCCCCGGCCGATCTGCACAAGGTGCGGCCGGTGACGACGATTTGCGGCGGCAAGATCACCTATCAGGCCTGACTATGGCATGGGGCTTGCAGGCCTCAATGACTGACTGAACTGTGACCCAATGCCGGGCTTGCCAACCCACCGGCCATGTGGTCACATCGAACAGGGGAAGAGCTCCGCCAGCAAGAGCGGGGTCAACAGTGAGGCGTAATCGTGCCGGACAAACCGGATCGGAATGCGATTGAAGTAGTAAACGTCAGCAAAATTTTCGGATCAGGTGAGGGGCAGGTGGCTGCCCTCGACACGGTCTCGGTATCTATCCGCGAGAACGAATTCTTCACGTTGCTGGGGCCATCCGGCTGCGGCAAGACGACGTTGCTCAGGCTGATCGCCGGCTTCGATTTTCCAACCGCCGGTGAAATCCTGCTCTACGGCCAGGACATCGCGCCGCTGCCACCCTTCAAACGGCCGGTCAACACCGTTTTCCAATCCTATGCGCTGTTCCCGCACATGACGGTCGCCGACAATATCGGCTTTGGCCTGGAAATGCTGGGTAAGCCGAAGGCCGAGATCAAGGCGCGCGTCGCCGAGATGCTGAAGCTGGTCAAGATGGAGGCACTCGCCGGTCGTCGCACCAGCCAGATCTCCGGCGGCCAGCAGCAGCGCGTGGCCTTGGCCCGCGCCTTGGCACCGCAGCCGAAGGTGCTTTTGCTCGACGAGCCACTGTCGGCGCTCGACTACAAGCTGCGCAAGGAGATGCAGATCGAGTTGAAGCGGCTGCAGCACGAGACCGGCATCACCTTCATCTTCGTCACCCACGACCAGGAAGAAGCGCTGACCATGTCCGACCGCATCGCGGTCATGTCATCGGGCAAGATCCTCCAGGTCGGTTCGCCCTGGGATATCTACGACAAGCCGGCCGAACGCTTCGTCGCCGACTTTATCGGTGAAACCAACTTCCTGACGGCCGCCATCAGCGAGATGGCCAACGGCAAGGCGCGCGCCACGCTCAAGTCCGGTGCGACCATCGAGGCGACCGTGGCCCAGGGTTTCCAGCCCAAGCCCAATGCCACGGTCGTGGTTCGGCCTGAACACGCCAAGCTGACCAAGGCCAAGGGCGAACTGTCGGGGAGGGTCGATAATATCGTCTATTTCGGTACCGACACCCACATCCATGTTCATCTCGACAGCGGCGAACTCTTCACCGTACGCCAGCAGAACACGCGCAGCGCGGGCTGCGGTTTCGAGAAGGGCGACGCGGTCGGCATCCTCATCGGCAGCGATGCCGCCCAGGTCCTGAAGGACTGACGATGGCGACCGCGGAAGAAGTCGCCAAGGCAGCGGAGCGGCGCGATGTCCGTGACCGCTGGCTTTTGTCAGCACCAGCGCTGCTGGTCATTTTCCTCGCCGCGACCGGCCCTTTGCTGATCGTGCTCGTGTACTCGTTCCTGACGCCAGGCTCCTATGGCGACGTGAAGTGGCAGTTCTCGCCGGAAGCCTGGATAGCGGTGTTTCTGGAACGCGATATCTTCGACGACACGCTTTCGATCGCCGCCGCCCACGTCACCATCTTCCTGCGCTCGATCAAGCTCTCGGTGGTGACGACGATCGCCACCTTGGTGCTTGGTTTCCCGACCGCCTATTTCATGGCGACGCGCAGCGAAAAGACCCGCGATCTCTGGCTGTTCCTGATCACCATTCCGTTCTGGACCAACCTTTTGATCCGCACCTTCGCAGTGCTGCAGATCATCCGCAACGAAGGCATCATCAACACAATGCTGCTCAAGCTCGGCATCATCTCGGCGCCGATCCAGATCCTCTACACCGACACGGCGATCCTGATCGGCATGGCCTATGTCTACCTGCCGCTGATGGTGCTGCCGATCTACGCCAGCATGGAAAAGCTGGATTTCCGGCTGGTCGAGGCGGGCTACGACCTTTACGCCACGCGCTTCCAGGTGCTGCGGCGGATTATCTTTCCGATGGTCAAGCCGGGCGTCATCGCCGGCTCCATCCTGGTCTTCATTCCAGCGCTTGGCGCCTATGTGACGCCGAGCGTGCTTGGCGGCGGCAAGAACATGATGCTGTCCAACCTGATCGAATTGCAGTTCGGGCAGGGCCGCAACTGGCCACTCGGCTCGGCGCTGTCGATCGCCGTCATGATCATCGTCATGGTGGCGCTGCTTGCCTATGTGCGCAATGCCGGCAAGTCGGGGGTGCGTCATGGCTAAGAACTTTTCCATCAAGCACCAGCCAGGATTCAGCGCGATCGCCGCGACCTGCTTTATCGTGCTGTATCTGCCGATCATCGTGCTGGTCATCTATGCCTTCAACGCGGCGAGCTCGACCTCCGAATGGGGCGGCTTTTCGCTGAAATGGTTCCAGTCGGCATGGCAGAACACGCAGGTCGTCGATGCCACGCTGCGTTCCTTCCAGATCGGCTCCATTGCGGCGGTGCTCTCCACGATCTTTGCCACCATGGCGGCGCTCGCCACCACCCGCACCGCGTCCTATCCCGGCCTCACCTTCAAGTATGCGGCGATCAACCAGCCGCTGATGGTGCCCGAGATCGTCACCGGGGTGGCGCTGCTGATCTTCTTCTCGCGCATCAAGATCTTCACCGGTTATTCCGGCATCGGCTATCTGGTCGCCGCGCACACGGCGTTCTGCATTCCCTTTGCCTATTTGCCGATCCGGGCGCGGCTTGAGAATATGGACCTGACGCTGGAGCGTGCCGCAGCCGACCTCTACGCGACGCCCTGGAAGACGTTCCGGCGCATCACGTTGCCGCTTCTGTGGCCCGGCATCCTGGCCGGGCTGATGCTGGCCTTCGTCATCTCGCTCGACGACGTCGTCATCACCGAGTTCGTCAAATCGGGCGGCCAGGACACGCTGCCCACCTACATGCTCGGCCAGATCCGCCGCGGCATCACACCCGAGATCAACGCGATATCGACCGCCTTCCTGCTGCTCTCGGTTGCCATCGTCACGTTGTTTTTCTTCGTCAGCAGGAAACGAGACTGAACCGAAAAATGGGAGTTAAAACCATGAACTGGAAGACAACAGCAACCGCCATGGGGTTGGCGTTGCTCGCCTCGACGGGCCTGGCCCGCGCCGACGGCGTGCTCAACATCTACAATTGGGGCAACTACACCAGCCCCGACGTGATCAAGAAGTTCGAGGCCAAATACAACGTCAAGGTGACCATCACCGATTATGATTCCAACGACACCGCGCTTGCCAAGGTTCGCCAGGGCGGCACCGGCTTCGACATTGCGGTACCCTCGCAGACCTACGTGCCGATCTGGATCAAGGAAGGCCTTGTCCTGGAAACCGACCCCGGCAAGATGGAGAACTTCAAGAATGTAGCGCCCGAATGGGCCAACCCCGACTTCGATCCAGGCCGCAAATACTCGGTGCCGTGGGCGCTGGGCACGGTGGGCGTCGTCGTCAACACCGACGCCTACAAGGGACCGGCCGACAGCTGGGGCATCATCTTCAACACGCCGGACGAGCTGAAGGGCAAGGTCAACGTCGTTCCCGAGATGAATGACGTCATCTTCGCGGCGATCAAATATGTCGGCGGCCAGCAGTGCACGGACGACAAGGCGGTGCTGAAGAAGGTGCGTGACACGCTGGTCGCGGCCAAGCCGAACTGGATCGCCATGGAATACAACACCATCGAGAAGATGGGCGCCGGCGACTTCAAGGCAACCAGCGACTGGAACGGCTCGGCGCTGCGCCAGCGGCTGGCCAATCCGGCCATCCACTACAATTATCCAAAGGAAGGTTACGGCCTGTGGAGCGATAACGTGGTCGTTCTGAAGGAAGCCAAGAACGTCGACAATGCCAAGCTGTTCCAGAACTTCATCATGGATCCGGAAAACGCGGCGGGCCTGTCGGCCTTCCACCGCTATGCCAACGCCATCACCGGCTCGGACAAATACATGCCGGCCGACATGAAAGATGCGCCGGAAGTCGTCATTCCGGCCGCAGCGAAGCCACAGGGCGAATTCCAGAAGATGTGCGCGCCTGAAATCCAGGACATCTACACCAAGATCTGGACCGAACTGCAGAAGTAATCGCTGCATGACGGACCCGGCGGCACATGTCGCCGGGTCTTTCTTTTCCGGGAATGGCCTTTCATGGACTCCTATCGCAACAGCGATCCGCGGCCGCCGATCATGCAGGGCTCGCCGCCCGCCATGGTGCCGCCGAAGCTCGACTGGGACCGGCCGCCATGGAACCGCTGGGCGTTCCAGCACATCCGTGAAATTCTGCCGACCGCCGAAGTCTGGCGCGGCAACGGCCATCGCCGCCGTCTCGAACGCGCCGAGGTCGATCTTGACGGGCTGGCGGTCGAGGACAGCGAGGGCAAGCCGACGACACTCGCCGGGCTGCTCGACGAGACCTATACGGACGGTTTTCTGGTGCTCAAGGACGGCAAGATAGCCTATGAGCGCTATTTCAACGGCATGGGTGAGCGCACGCTGCACCTGTCGCAGTCGATGGCCAAGTCCGTCACCGGTTCGGTATTCGGCATACTGGTCGGGCGCCGCCTGATCGATCCGGCCAGGCCGGTCACGGATTATTTGCCGGAGCTCGGCGCCACCGGCTGGGCCGGCGCCAATGTGCAGCATGTGCTCGACATGACGAGCGGCGTGCGTTTCTCCGAGGAATATACCGACCGCTATTCCGACATCGGCCAGGTCGATGTCGCCACCGGCTGGAAGCCGGTGCCGCCGGGCAGCGATCCGGATTTTCGCTGGCCCTCGCACATGTTCGAGCTGATCCTGGGCTTGAAGGACACGATCCGCCCGCACGGGGCTCAATTCGAATACCGCTCGATCGAGACCGATGTGCTCGCCTTCATCATGGAGCGGGTGACAGGCAAACGGCTGCCGCAGCTGGTTTCGGAAGAGCTCTGGCAAAAGCTCGGCGCCGACGAAAGCGCCTGCTTCACCGTCGACAGCGCCGGCTATGCGGTGGCCGATGGCGGCTTCAATGCAACGTTGCGCGATTATGGCCGCTTCGGCCAATTGATCCTCGACAATGGTGGCGGCGTCGTGCCGGCCGGCTGGGTCGAGGACACGCGCAACGGCAGGCATGGGCCGGACTTCAGCCCCAGCCTGCCGGAGGGCAGCTATCGCAACCAGTTCTGGATCGAGGACCCGCGCTCGCGCGCACTGATGTGCCGCGGCGTGTTCGGTCAGATGATCCATATCGACTGGAACACCGGAATGGTCGTGGTGAAGCTTTCGACCTGGCCGGATTTCGCCAATGGTGCCTATTCCATAGCGACGCTGAAAGCCGTGCACGCTATCGCCACGGCACTTCGCTGAGCCTCCACAAAGAAGAAACGACCCGGAAGGAAACGCCATGACCGGCAAAACCGTGTTCGAGACCCGCTATGGCTTCCGGCGCAACCAGGTGGTGCTCGCCAATTGGCGCGAGAACCCGTTCAACCGGTGGTCGTTCCAGAATCTCGGCGAACTGGTGCCGACCGCCCGGGTGGCGGCGACGTCGGGCGTTGTCGAAATCCACGTGCGCGATATGGGCGGCCTGCTCGGCGAGAAGGTCGCGATCGCCGGCACACCGGAGACGGTGGCTGATTTTCTCGCACGTTCGAGCACCGACGCACTGACGGTGATGAAAGGCGGCAGGATCGTCGGCGACTGGTTCGCGCCGCATATGGATTTCGGCGCCCGCCACATCATCTTTTCGATCAGCAAGTCGCTGACCGCCATCATTGCCGGCATACTAGAAGGCGAGGGGGTGTTCGACCCGGAAGCGCCGGTGACGGCCTACATCCCCGAAGCCGCCGGCTCGGCCTATGGCGATGCGAGCGTGCGGCATGTGCTCGATATGAGCGTCAGTCTCGATTTCGAGGAAGCCTATCTCGATCCGGAAAGTGCTTTCGCCCGCTATCGCCGTGCCACGCTGTGGAATCCGGGCGGCGGTACGGAGAGCCTGCGCGAATTCATCCTGACCCTGCAACGTCTTGCAGAGCCGCATGGCCAGACCTTCCGCTACCGCTCGCCGAATTCCGACCTGCTCGGCCTGCTGCTCGAGCGTGCGTCGGGCCAGCGGTTCACCGACCTGATGCGCGAGAAGCTGTGGCTGCCGCTCGGCGCTGTCAGCGAAGCCTCGATCGGCGTCGACATGGAAGGCACGGCGCGCACGGCCGGCGGCATTTCGGTGACGCCGCGCGACCTGGCGCGTGTCGGCGAGATGATGCGGCAAGGTGGCATGGCCAATGGCCGCCGCATCGTACCGGAAGCCTGGGTGCGCGACACGACCAGCACTGGCGGCAGTGCGGACGCCTGGCAGCGCGGCGCGATGCTGCCACTGTTTCCCAAGGGCCGTTACCGCAACAAATGGTACCAGACTGGACACGAGAACGGCGCCTATTGCGGCATCGGTATTCATGGCCAGTGGCTGTATGTCGATCCCAGGACCGAAGTGGTGATCGCCAAGATGTCGTCGCAGCCGGAGCCTGTCGACGATCCGCTCGATATCGAGATCGTCGCGTTCTTCGAGGCGCTGAGCCGGCTGATCTAGGCGCGCCGCGATCGCCACATTGGCGCACGCTTTCCTGTGGACCCGCCGGGCTGATCGAAGCGCGGCGGTTGGCGGGCCGGAGGTCTGCGCCTATGGTCGCCGCTCTTTGGATGAGAGCAGGAACGACATGGCATCCGACATCAAGCGCATTGCAGCCATCATCGCGGCCGAGATCAGCGCGCGGCCCGAACAGGCGGCCGCGGCGATCGAACTGCTCGATGAGGGCGCGACAGTGCCGTTCGTGGCGCGCTACCGCAAGGAAGTCACCGGCGGGCTCGACGACACGCAATTGCGCGATCTTGCCGAACGCCTTGCCTATCTGCGCGAGCTCGACGCGCGCCGCGACACCATCCTTGGCTCGATCCGCGAACAGGGCAAGCTGACCGAGGAGCTTGAAGGCAAGATCGTCGCCGCCACCACCAAGGCGGAACTTGAGGACATCTACCTGCCCTACAAGCCCAAACGCCGGACCAAGGCCGAGATCGCCAGGGAGCGCGGGCTGGGGCCGCTGGCCGAAGCCATCTTGGCGAACCGCTCATTGGTGCCTGCCGAACTGGCGCTGGCCTATGTCAGCGAAGAGGTGGCCGATACCAAGGCGGCGCTCGAGGGCGCGCGCGACATCCTTTCGGAACAATTCGCCGAGAATGCCGATCTGGTCGGCAAATTGCGCAGCTACATGAAGGAGCGCGCCTTCATGCGGGCCAGGGTGGTCGACGGCAAGCAGGAGGCCGGCGCGAAATTCTCCGATTATTTCGACCATGTCGAGCGTTGGGCAAATGTGCCCAGCCATCGCGCGCTGGCGATGCTGCGCGGCCGCAACGAGGAAGTGCTGTCGCTTGACATCGAGGTCGATGCCGATGACACCTCACCGGTGAAGCCGGTCGAGCGGATGATCGCCAATGCCTATGCCATCGGCGGCAGCCTTCCGGGTGACAGATGGCTGATGGAGGTGGCGGGCTGGACCTGGCGTATAAAACTGTCGCTGCATCTGACGCTCGATTTGATGCGCGATCTGCGCGAGCGGGCGGAGGAGGAAGCGATCCACGTCTTTGCCCGCAACCTCAAGGATCTACTGCTGGCCGCTCCCGCCGGCTCGCGCGCCACGATGGGGCTCGACCCCGGCATCCGCACCGGCGTCAAGGTGGCGGTGGTCGACGGCACCGGCAAGGTGCTGACAACGACGACGGTCTATCCATTTCCGCCCAGAAACGATGTGCGCGGCACGCAGGCGGAACTCGCCAAGCTCATCCGCCAGCACAAGGTCGAGCTGATTTCGATCGGCAACGGCACCGGCAGCCGCGAGACGGAAAAGCTGGTGGCCGACATGCTGTCCGACATGCCGGCGGACGGCGGGCCGAAGCCACTGAAAGTGATCGTCAGCGAGGCCGGCGCCTCGGTCTATTCGGCATCGGCGACGGCGGCGGCGGAATTCCCCGGCCTCGACGTGTCGTTGCGCGGCGCTGTCTCGATCGCCCGGCGGCTGCAGGATCCGCTGGCCGAACTGGTCAAGATCGAACCCAAATCGATCGGCGTCGGCCAGTACCAGCATGATGTCGACCAGTACCGTCTCGGCCGCTCGCTGGAAGCGGTGGTCGAGGACGCGGTCAATGCCGTCGGCGTCGATCTCAACACTGCCTCGGCGCCGCTTTTGGCGCGCGTTTCAGGTCTGGGCGCATCGCTGGCCGACGCGATCGTTGCGCATCGCGATGCGACCGGGCCCTTCGCCAGCCGGAAGGACCTGCTCAAGGTGCCGCGGCTCGGACCTCGGGCCTTCGAACAATCCGCCGGCTTCCTGCGCATTGCCAATGGCAGCGAGCCGCTCGACGCCTCGTCGGTGCATCCGGAGGCCTATGGTGTGGCGAAGAAGATCGTCGCTGCCTGCGGGCGCGATGTGCGGTCGTTGATGGGCGATAGTGCCGCGCTCAAGGCACTCGACCCACGCGTCTTCGTCAACGAGCGTTTCGGCTTGCCGACGGTGCGCGATATCCTGGCGGAGCTGGAAAAGCCCGGCCGCGACCCGCGCCCAGGCTTCAAGACGGCGACCTTCGCCGACGGCATCGACGACATCAAGGATCTGAAGCCCGGCATGCTGCTGGAAGGCACGGTCACCAACGTGGCCGCCTTCGGCGCCTTCGTCGATATCGGAGTGCATCAGGACGGGCTGGTGCATGTCTCGCAGCTGGCCGATCGGTTCATCAAGGACGCGCATGAGGTCGTGAAGGCCGGCGACGTGGTGAAGGTGCGCGTCGTCGACGTCGACATCAAGCGCAAGCGCATCGCCCTTTCCATGCGCAAGGATAGCGGCGAGGGCGGTGCACCGCGCAGCGGACCGCGCGACAATGGTGGCGGCAGGCCGGCACCACGTTCGCCGGCACCCCAGCAACGCCAGCCGGAGCGGCCGGCGCAACAGGGAGCGTTCGGTGCTGCTTTGGCGAATGCGCTGAAGCGAAAGTAGCTACCACGCCAGAACGGCCGGTTCCTTCTCGACCTGGCCCAGCAGCCAGTCGCGAAAACTGGCGACCGGCGGATGGCCGCGCTTGTCGTGCGGGACGACGAGATAGTAGGCACTGCGGCTTTGCATGGGCTGGCCTGGCGCCGGCACCAGCTGGCCGCGCTGCAATTCACCTGCAATGAGGATCAACGGCAGCAGCGCCACGCCGAGCCCCGCCATGCAGGCCTGGGCGGCGGTGCCGAACTGTTCGAACTGCATGCCGGGTCCGGTCGGCGCGCTCAGGCCCTGATGCTCGAACCATTCGGTCCAGGCGCCAGGACGCGTCGCCATGTGCAGCAGCGGCAGGCGGCCGATATCGGCCGGTGCGGCGATGGCGCGGCCGGCGAGGAATTCGGGCGACACGACCGGCGCCACGGTTTCGCGCACCAACAGTGTCGAGTCGGCCTCCGGCCAGTCCGGCAGGCCGTAGTGGATGGCGGCATCAAGCCTCTCCCTGGCGAAGTCGAAGCGACCGACGCGGGTGACGAAGTTGATGGTGATATCGGGATTGTTTTCGACGAAATCGGGGATCATCGGCATCAGCCAGCGCGTGCCGAAGGTCGGCAAAATGGCAAGGTTCAGCATGCCACTATGCCGATTGCTCATCAATCCAAGGGCTGCGTCACGCAATTGCCCAAGTGCTGAACGCACCGCCTCGGCGTAGATCTCGCCCGATGTCGACAGCCTGACATTGCGGCTGTCGCGTTCGAACAGCCGGCGGCCGAACTGATCTTCCAGAAGTTTGATCTGGCGGCTGACCGCGCCCTGGGTCAGATCTAGCTCCTGGGCGGCGGCGGTGAAACTGCCGAGCCGGGCCACAGCCTCGAAGGCGGCAAGGGCGCTGATGTTGGGTAAAAGGCGGCGTTGGACACTCATGATCCATTCCTAACGATCATTGATCGGTGAATCAATTTCGTTTGATTTTTTCGAGGCGCAGGCCGATAGAACGGGCCAACATTTTGCTTCATGCATGTCATCGTTTTGAGCGACATGCATTGGTTGGGAGAAACGCGATGGCCGCCGACAAGAACGCATTCGTCTGGGAAGACCCGTTCCTGATCGAGGGCCAGCTTTCGGAAGACGAGCGCATGGTGCGCGACGGGGCGGCCGCCTTCGCCGCCGACAGACTGGCGCCGCGGATCGAGGACGCCTACCTCAACGAGACCTTCGACACCGCGATCTTCCGTGAAATGGGCGAGGCCGGCCTGCTCGGCATCAACATCCCTGAAGAATTCGGCGGGCTTGGCGCGAACTACGTCACCTATGGGC
>NZ_RZRW01000491.1:0-4247 GCF_003998745.1 Mesorhizobium sp. M7A.F.Ca.US.014.04.1.1
GCATCTTCCGCCCATGCCAGCAGCTACGCCGCCAGAGCGTCATCCGCAGCCTGCTTGATCAGCCATTCGATGTGATTTGACCACATCTGCAACACCTCGCGCTTCTCCTTGACGTTGCTATAGAGATTGTAGATTTCGCCAATGTCTGTCAAGGACGCCGCCTTGTGATTCAGTATGTGCTCGATGACGTGTGGCAATACCTGCCGCCTGCCGAGATTTGTCGCGAGCGTCCTGCGCAGATCGTGAAGGGTCCAGTTCTCCAAAGCCACCCCGTCAGTATTGACCTTGCCGTCTAGAGCCTTCTTGCCCTTCGCGTAGCCTGAGAAGTGGCTTCTTTCGTTGCCCCTCGCAGGGAAAAAAACGTGTCATTGGTCTTCGGTACCGTCTGGGGGACCGACACCGCCAGTGTGGACAGCGGAATAAGCGTAGGCTCTTCGTTCTTCGTGCGGTCACCCGATAGTTCCATGTTCCGGCTTCAAGGTTGAGGACCAACGCATCGCGGCAACTTCCGTACGCCTCTGTCCGGTCAGAATGAGCAGCTTGACGATGGAGCCGAACGAATAGCCGATATCGCCCGGTTCGGGCTCACAGCCCGTTCATATAGCCGCCAGTTCGGCATCGTTCACCACTCGCTTGCGCTTGACGATCGGGGCCGGATCCGGATTTTCCAATCCCTCGCGGGGAAACCGCGGATGAGCCGTTGCGGCGGTTTGCGACACCAGTTGAAAAATGCCCGCATACACCAGAAGGCCGTGTTAGCCGCTTGCGGGTGACCCCCGGCGACGATCTTCTTGGTGATGTTAGCAATGTCGGTGTCGATCACATGGTGGATAGAGCGACTCCCGAGGGCAGGCACAAGATACCGGTTCAGGCTGGCCTCGACCAGTGCGGTGTTTTGAGGGTCGTTACTCGGCGGCCTGGAGGTGACCGCCATCGCCGTCCTCGGTATCGTCAGCGCTGATATGCGCCTGATCGGCAAGGAAGGCTGGCAGTTCCGATGGAGCTATGCTGGAATTTGGGTGACGAGGCTGATCAAGCGGCGCTCTGCGGCTTCGTTTCGATGACCTGGATTCCGTCCAGGAACCTGGCACCTGCGATGAGTTTCGGCAACTGATTTTGTCCTTTCAATCGTCGCCACTTCCTGGCCGCGGCCAACAGCTTGAAGACCATCAGCTGGGCGGTTTTCGAGGATAGCGAGCCCTTGGTACGCACCGTGCGATAGCGAACGGTTGCAAAGACGCTTTCGATGGGATTGGACGTTCGCAGATGATCCCAGTGTTGGGCGGGGAAATCGTAGAGCGCCAGCGACGCAATATGATCTTTCGTCAGGCAGTCGACCGCCTTGGCATACGCCTCGGCCTCCATCTCGATCGCATGCGCAAGCAATTTGCGCGCGCCGCTGCGAAGTACATCCGTCAGGGTATCATCGATTTCGTCGGGCTGACGAAGGCGAACAATGTGTTGATAGTCTCGTTCATGGCGTATCACTCTCCTTGAGAGGTACTGGCAGGCTTCATCACCCGCCTCGATACGCCGCTCTCCTCAAGCCGCCATCATCCAGTTTCCGCCATGGCTCCCCCTGATTGATCCGCTTCACCTGTGCAACTGCACAGGCTGCCCTAGCGGGGAGATTGGCCTCCAATGGCGAAAGCTTGCCGCAGGAGACCCTCCGATGACCGTGCCTATGGCGCCGCCGCTACGACAACTTGCCGACAAGCAGCGTGCGATCCACTGCCGCGCTACTGCGCCTTCAAGGGACGTCTGGATCGCGACGCAGGAGCCGATGACCGTTACGGGATCAATTCCAGGTCGCGCTGGCCGTCGCTGTGCCAGTTCGACGGTCTGGTGGCAATTTGGGCACATCTTCTGTCGCCGACAGTGGCGATGGCTGACGCTTCAACGAAACGGGGTCTTCGACGTCTGCTGCCTTCGCCGATGCTTTGCGAAGTGGCATAATGTTTCGACGCACGCAGGCGCGGGCAGGGGATGTCAGTCATGAATCTCCTGACTGGCGCGGATCAGGCCGATTGGCGGGATGAAAGATCATACGACTACACCGCTGGCCTGACGCTGCGGGAGTGGGCTTGGGAGTTCTTACGCCGCAATCCAGCGTTCCAGCGCGATCTGACCGCTGCGCGCCAGCATTGCAAGACTTGGTCTCTCCAATCCTTTCTCGATATGGTCGCGTCGGCCGGCGACCTGTCACGCTGGGGTGTTCTGTTTCGCGGAGTCTTGTGGCCGCGCTTCGGTCGTATTCTGGTGTCCGCTCTGGTGCGTCCATGTGCTGCCGGTCATTGCGGAACGGTTGCCTGCCTCGTCGCCGACACCGCCGTTCGAACTCTCGGCATTGCCCTGTCGTGCAATCGTCCTGCTGGCGCCCGACAAGAGCCAGCATGTTCTTCTTCGCAATGCGGACCACGCGCTGCAGCTCGCCGTCTCGGGCGCGAATATCCTCCACCCTGTTTGCCTGCATACGCAAGCCATCTGGCCCGCGGTGCTTTTAAAGCATCGACTGAGGGGACTGGAGTGCCTCAATGCTCTCAGTCTAGGGCAACAGTTGCCCCCCCGCTTGTTTGCGCCGGAAAAGCGCGGCGTTCGTTTGTCCTTCGTTCTTCGTGCGCTCGACGGTTCGCTCGCCGGAGCACCTCATCGCGAGCTCGCCGAAGTTCTCATCGGTCAACGGCGCGTCCATGCCGACTGGGCGGATCCTCGCGATCATCTGCGCGACCGCATCCGTCGGGCCGTCTCGCGTGGCCGCGCGCTCATGAATGGTGGCTACAGAGATTTCCTAATTTGAAAAGCGACAGTCCGCGCTGTGCGTCGGTGGATGAACGTTCGCTCGCAGCTGTACCCGTCACCAACAGTTCGCCCGCCGACAGGACTGCATGGCGCCTTGCAAGTGCGCTCTGGTCTAGCTTGTCGATGCCGAAATGAGATGGGCGAGGGTGCCAAGGCGGTGGTTCATTAGGGCCGGCCTCGACCTGGACGCACATCATTGGTCGGAAAGCGGCGTGCACCGCAATGTCGCCATAGCAGCCAAGATCCTTTGAGGCCGGACCTGCAGTCCTGTTGGACCGGCGGGTGCAACAATATGGAGGGATCTGAGGCCTCACACCGTTCCCTGGTCGACAGCTCGGTCAACATAGCACCCACCGCTTGATTATGGAAATGGTGTGCCTGGAGTGCAGCGAGTAGCGGCTTGCTGCGCACTGTCCTAAGAATAGCAGTCATGACCCGTCTGGGGTTCTGCAACACGACGATTCAACCGCTTGGGCATTGTCGCATATCCCACAATGTAGAATGCGCAACAGGGCAAAAGCTGATCCATCGGCGGTTTATCAATGCTTTTTGGCTTGGCACGGCACATGCAACGCAATCGGCAAAAGGCGCACGAACTGAGTGGCCCATCGGCCCTAGGAGCGCTGACTTATGCCCTCCCAAGGCATGTCCGGCCCGACAGCGAGCTCAGTCTCCTGCCGGGCATCCGTGTTTCAGGTCAACGGCGTTTGGAACTTCCAATTAGGTGGCGGCATTGACCGCAGGCCGCCCCCCGGTGGGGCGGAGAGACAGTGCAGCAGGTTTCAAATCCCGCCCATGCAAAGATATTTCATTTCCAGATAGTCCTCGAGGCCATGACGG
Source organism: Mesorhizobium sp. M7A.F.Ca.US.014.04.1.1 (assembly GCF_003998745.1). NCBI lineage: Bacteria > Pseudomonadati > Pseudomonadota > Alphaproteobacteria > Hyphomicrobiales > Phyllobacteriaceae > Mesorhizobium > Mesorhizobium sp. M7A.F.Ca.US.014.04.1.1. Next base: position 3,640 of record NZ_RZRW01000491.1, read on the forward strand.
GAACCCTCCCGCCCGATGCCGGATTGTTTGATCCCGCCAAACGGTGCCGCCTCCGAGGACATGCGTCCCGTGTTGATGCCAACCATGCCATATTCCAGAGCCTCTGCCACACGCCAGACCCGCTTCAGGTTTGAGGCATAGAAGTATGCGGCGAGGCCGTATATCGTGTCATTGGCCTCGCGCACGACCTGATCCGCATCGTTGAAGCGAATGATCGGCGCGAGCGGCCCGAATGTCTCCTCTTGCGCGACTGCCATGACGCTGGAAATCTCGGTGAGGACCGTGGGTTCGAAAAACGTGCCATTCTTGCCGATACGCTGGCCCCCGCATCGTATTGTGCCGCCTTTCGCAATGGCATCTGCGACGTGAGACTCGATCTTGGCCAGAGCATGCTTGTCGATGAGCGGTCCGATGTCCACTCCGGCATCGAATCCGTCGCCAACCGACAAGTGCCGGATTCTTTCCACGAATTTCTTGACGAACTCATCGTGAACGCTCGATTGGACGTAAATGCGGTTCGCGGAAACGCAGGTCTGGCCGGCATTGCGGAACTTCGCCTGGACCGCACCGTCAACAGCACCGTCAATGTCGGCATCATCGAAGATGAT
>NZ_RZRW01000492.1:0-4243 GCF_003998745.1 Mesorhizobium sp. M7A.F.Ca.US.014.04.1.1
CTCAGGAGTCTCGTAGGCTCGGAGATATGTATAAGAGACAGCCTCGATATGGCTCGGCGACGAGGAGCGGATGGCGTCGTAGTAGCTTTCGCAGATCATGTAGTAATCCTTGACGATGCGCCGGAGCGGCGTCAGCGACAGGATATGGGTGACGACGGCGGTGCCATCCTCGCGCGCCACGGCAAACACCAGCCGCTGCTCGGCCAGCGACAGTTTCAGCCGGTAAGGGCCGTCGCCGCTGTCATTGACGGGCTGGAAACTGTTCTCCTCGATCAGGTCGAAGATCGCCACTGCACGTTCATGCTCGACATCCGGCGTTGACCGGCCGATCGATTCATCGAGTTCGACATCGATCAGCCTGGCGCGGGTTTGATCGGGGCCAGACATCGCCGCCTACATGTTCAACCGTATGGCGACGGAGCGTCCATGCGCGTCAAGACCCTCCGCCTTGGCCAGCGCAATCGCCGCCGGCGCCAAGATACGCAACTGCTCCGGTCCAAGCTTGAGGATCGACGTGCGCTTGACGAAATCGAGCACGGACAGGCCGGACGAGAAACGCGCCGAGCGCGCCGTCGGCAGCACATGGTTAGAGCCGCCGACATAGTCGCCGATGGCTTCCGGCGTGTGGCGGCCGAGAAAGACCGCACCGGCATTGCGCATCCGCGACAGGAAGCCCTCGGCGTCGTCGATGGCCAGTTCGACATGTTCGGCGGCGATGCGATCGACCAGCGGCAGCGCGGCGTCGATGGTCGACACCTGGATCACGGCACCAAAATCGCGCCAGCTCGCCGCTGCCGTTTCAGCGCGTGGCAGGCTCTGCAACTGGCGCTCGACCGCCTGTTCGACCGCGATGCCGAAAGCCGGATCGTCGGTGACCAGGATCGACTGCGCCGAAGCGTCGTGTTCTGCCTGGGCCAGCAGGTCGGCAGCGATCCAGTTCGGATCGTTGCTGCCGTCGGCCACGACAAGCACTTCCGATGGCCCGGCGATCATGTCGATGCCGACGGTGCCGAAAACCTGGCGCTTGGCTGCCGCGACATAGGCATTGCCCGGGCCGACGATCTTGGCGACCGGCCGGATTGTCTCGGTGCCATAGGCGAGGGCGGCGATCGCCTGCGCGCCGCCGACGCGGTAGATTTCGGACACGCCTGATATGTCCGCTGCCACCAGCACCAGCGGATTGATGATGCCGCCCGGCGCCGGCACGACCATGACGATGCGCTCGACGCCGGCCACTCTGGCCGGCACGGCGTTCATCAGCACCGAGCTCGGATAGCTCGCCGTACCGCCCGGCACATAGAGCCCGACGGCCTCGATCGCCGTCCAACGCCAGCCGAGCTCGACGCCGGCGGCATCTGTATAGCGATCGTCCTTCGGCCGCTGCCGTTCATGATGCGAGCGGATGCGGTCGCGCGCGAACTCCAGCGCCTCGATCGTCTTTGGGTCGGCCGTTTCGTAGGCGGTTGCGATGTCTTCCTTAGACACGGCAATGCCGAGGCCGGTCAAATCGGCGCGATCGAATTTCCGCGTATAGTCGATCAGTGCCGCGTCGCCCTCGGCGCGCACGCGCGCGATGATGTCGCGCACCGCGGCATCGACATCGGCGGAGACCTCCCGCTTGGTCGTGAGGAAGGCGGCGAAACGTTGCTCGAAATCGGCATCGGACTGACGAAGCGTGATGGCCATCGGACGCTCAGGCCTTGTGGATGGGGCGCGAGGTGGCTTCCCACGCCCCGCCGATGTCGGCAAGACGGGCCTCGATGCACTCGACGTCGAGCATGATCGCACCGCCGCCCGAGAAGATCAGCTCGACGATGCCGGCCGGCTTGCTGATCTCGATGAAGCTGATCGCCAGCAGCGACAGGACTTCGGCAGGCTTGTCGCGGTCAATACCGCTGGTCTTGGCCCCGAGCACGCGGTCGAAATGCAGCACGGCCTGCCGTCGCTCATTATGCTGGCGAAACAGGCCGGATTTTGCCTCCCAGACGAAACGGTTCATGGTCAGCAGGAAACGCTTGGCCGCGGGGAGGAATTCGAGGTCGCTGACTTTCAGCACGGCATCCTGGACATGAGCCGAAACGATGCTCAGATCCTGGTCGTCGAGCGCGATAAGCTTAAGGGCGGTCATACGGATTTCGCACCTGAAGGTTGATTGTTCAGCCTTCTGTTAGGCGGTCTTGGCGATCGGTGCAACCGCACCAACAGCTGCAGCTCTGCGCTGCCCCTCATCGCCCTGCCGGGCACTTCTCCCCGGATAGTGACGGGGAGAAGGACGCTGCCGCGAAGGATTTCGCCAATCTCCTGCGCTGCTAGAGAGGAGCCGAGGTCGCGGGCTACGCCGAAATCCGTTCGATCACCGCGCCGCAGTTGGACAGCTTTTCTTCCAGCCGCTCGAAGCCGCGATCGAGGTGGTAGACGCGGTTGACCGTGGTCTCGCCTTCCGCCGCCAGGCCGGCGATGACCAGCGAGACAGAGGCGCGAAGATCGGTCGCCATGACCGGCGCGCCCTTCAGCTTCGGCACGCCGTCGACGATCGCCGTCTGGCCCGAAAGCGTGATGTGAGCGCCGAGCCGCGCCAGTTCCTGCACATGCATGAAGCGGTTCTCGAAGATCGTCTCGGTGATGCGCGACTTACCCTTGGCCATGGTCATCAGGCCCATGAACTGCGCCTGCAAATCGGTCGGGAAGGCCGGGAAGGGTGCTGTCGTCACGTCGACCGGCGAAATGCCGGCGCCGTTGCGCCTCACCCGGATGCCGGAATTGGTCGGCGTGATCTCCGCACCCGTCTGGGCGATCACGTCCAGTGCGGTCTGCAGCAGGTCCGCACGCGCGCCTTCGAGCACGACGTCGCCGCCGGTCATGGCGACGGCCATCGCATAGGTGCCGGTCTCGATGCGGTCGGGAATGACGCGCACGCGCGCACCGGAGAGCGATTCGACGCCGTCGATGGCAATGGTTGGCGTGCCGGCGCCGGAAATCTTCGCGCCCATGGCGTTGAGGCACTCGGCCAGATTGACGATCTCGGGCTCGCAGGCGGCATTTTCCAGCACCGTCTCGCCCTTGGCGAGTGCCGCGGCCATCATCAGCACATGGGTGGCGCCGACCGAGACCTTCGGGAAGATATAGCGGTTGCCGACAAGGCGGCCATTCCGGGTCTTGGCGATGACATAGCCGGTGTCGACGTCGATATCAGCGCCCAGCGCCTGGAGGCCCTCGAGGAACAGATCGACCGGCCGCGTGCCGATGGCGCAACCGCCCGGCAGCGACACTTTTGCTTCGCCCATGCGCGCCAGCAGCGGGCCGATCACCCAGAACGAGGCGCGCATCTTCGACACCAGCTCGTAGGGCGCTGTGGTGTCGACGATGTTGCGGGCGGAGAAGTTGATGGTGCGCGAATAGCCCTCATTCTGCTTCTCGCGGCGGCCATTGACCGAATAATCGACGCCGTGATTGCCCAGGATGCGGATCAGCTGCTCAACATCGGCCAGATGCGGCACGTTTTCCAGCGTCAGTGTGTCGTCGGTCAAAAGCGAGGCGATCATCAAAGGCAGCGCCGCGTTTTTCGCGCCCGAGATCGGAATGCTTCCGGAGAGCTTGTTGCCCCCGACAATTCTGATGCGATCCATGGAAGAACGTCCCTCTCGGCCAAAAAAGGGCCGGTTCAATCGTTTGAGTAGCGGCCCGTCTAGACCATTGGCCAATCTGGTTCAAGAAATAGGATTTCGCCCACCCCAGGCCAAGAGTGACCTATTTGAGTTAATCTTTTTGTATTTTCTTCGATGCAGCGAGCCCGTCCGGACGCAGGTCGGCCTCGCCGGTCCGCCGCGAGCGCGACTGCGCCTTGCGCTTCTGCAGATTGGCGCGCAATTGCTCGGCGAGCCGATCCTTGCGGATTGTTGCGCTGCTTTTCGGTGGACCATCCTTTTTCACTGGAATTGTCTTGTCGTCCATCGCCCATCCCGCCGGCGACCCACCAGCTTGCTGTTCAGGGATAGCCAACATTGTGGCACTGCCATGTCATTAAAAGCCATCCGGCAAAGCCTTTCACAGAAGCGTTGCACTTGGCCTTGCGCTTGCCGGTTCGATATGGCAGAAGCCCCGCCATCAGCGGCTGCGGTAGCTCAGTGGTAGAGCACTCCCTTGGTAAGGGAGAGGTCGAGAGTTCAATCCTCTCTCGCAGCACCAGTTTCCAACATCCCTGTTGCCGCACGATCGTCCTCTGCATTTGCGAGGTCGAGGCGGG
>NZ_RZRW01000493.1:0-4237 GCF_003998745.1 Mesorhizobium sp. M7A.F.Ca.US.014.04.1.1
AGCCGACGCTGCCGCCAAGCTGAAGGGCGTGAGCAAGGTGCTGTTGGCCGAGGCCGACGAGCTTGCCGAGCGCCTGGCCGAACCGACGGCAGCGCTCATTGTGTCGCTGGCGGGCGCCTACGACACCATCATCGCGCCGGCGACCTCGTCGGGCAAGAATGTCGCGCCGCGCGTGGCTGCGCTCCTCGATGTCGCGCAGGTGTCCGAGATCATCGAAGTCGTATCGCCCGACACCTTCAAGCGGCCGATCTATGCCGGCAACGCCATCCAGACGGTGCAGTCGAGCGACGCCAAGAAGGTGATCACCGTGCGCACCGCCTCCTTCCAGGCAGCCCCCGAGGGCGGCTCGGCAGCCGTCGAGACCGTTAAGGCCGCGGCGAATCCGGGCCTCTCCACCTTCATCGAGAACAAGCTTTCCGAGACCGACCGTCCGGAGCTGACCTCGGCCAAGATCATCATCTCGGGCGGCCGCGCGCTGGGCTCCTCGGAGAAATTCCAGGAGGTCATCCTGCCGGTTGCCGACAAGCTCGGCGCCGCGGTCGGCGCTTCCCGCGCCGCCGTCGATGCCGGCTATGCGCCGAACGATTGGCAGGTCGGCCAGACCGGCAAGGTGGTTGCCCCCGATCTCTACATCGCGGTCGGCATCTCCGGCGCCATCCAGCACCTTGCCGGCATGAAGGATTCCAAGGTCATCGTCGCCATCAACAAGGACGAGGAGGCGCCGATTTTCCAGGTTGCCGACTACGGCCTCGTCGGCGACCTGTTCGTCATCCTGCCGGAACTGCAAAAGGCGCTTTGACGCTTTCTGCCAAAGCGTATTAAATGGTGAGGGTGGGGTAGACGAAGTCGCCCCGCCCTTTTAGTTTGCACCGCACAAAAAGCAGGCCGCAAAGGCTGAAAGCAATCCAGCAAAAGTGCGCAGCGGTTTTGCGTCCGGGATTGCGGTAAAATAAAAGGTGGAGCGCTTTCGCAGTTCAAGCGGAAGGGTTCAGGACGGGATCGGTGTAATGAGCAAGATCGAGACGATCGGCATCATCGGCGCGGGCCAGATGGGTGGCGGCATCGCCCATGTCTCCGCGCTTTCAGGCTACAAGGTATTGATCTACGATATCTCGCCCGACCGCATCGAGAAGGGCATCGCCACGATCAGCGGCAACATGGCCCGCCAGGTGGGGTCCGGCAAGCTCGACGAGAAGGTGCGCAACGATGCGATGGGCCGCATTTCGGCCGCGCCCGCGATGGCCGATCTTGCGGGTGCTGACCTGGTGATCGAGGCGGCGACCGAGGACGAGACGGTCAAGCGCAAGATCTACGCCCAGCTTTGTCCGCAGCTCAATCCCGAAGCCATCCTGGCGACCAACACCTCGTCGATCTCGATCACGCGGCTTGCCGCGCAGACCGACCGGCCCGAGCGGTTCATCGGCATACATTTCATGAACCCGGTGCCGCTGATGAAGCTGGTCGAACTGGTGCGCGGCATCGCCACCGAGGACCAGACCTTCGAGGCAGCCAAGACCTATGTGAAGCAGCTCGACAAGACGATCACGGTCTCGGAGGATTTTCCTGCTTTCATCGTCAACCGCATCCTGCTGCCGATGATCAACGAGGCGATCTACACGCTCTATGAGGGTGTCGGCTCGGTCGACGCCATCGACACCGCGATGCGGCTCGGCGCCAACCATCCGATGGGGCCGCTGCAGCTGGCTGACTTCATCGGGCTCGATACCTGCCTGTCGATCATGCAGGTGCTGCATGACGGCCTGTCGGACTCCAAGTACCGCCCTTGCCCGCTCCTGGTGAAATATGTCGAGGCCGGCTGGCTCGGCCGCAAGACCGGGCGCGGCTTCTACGACTATCGCGGCGAGCATCCCGTCCCGACGCGCTGAGCGGATCGTCGGCGCAAATCAGGGACAAGCCTTTCGGTTCAGCGGCGACGGGTCTATCAGGAGGCCACCGCCAGTGGCTCTGTCCGGCCATCCACGATCTGTGCGTCGGGCGCCACGGAGACACAGCCACGGCCCGCCGCCTTGGCGGCATAGCAAGCCGCATCGGCCCTGGCGATGATCTCGTCGACCTCGCCACAATTGGCATTGATCGCAGCCAACCCGATGCTGGCGCCGATCACGTGAGGACGGCCGTCCCAGGTGAAGTCTAGCCCGCCGATCGCATCGATGATGGAGCGCGCCGCGATCTTGGCGCCGGCTGCCGAACCCGATTTCAAAACGACCGCGAATTCGTCGCCGCCGAGGCGAGCGACGATGTCGTCTGGACCAAGCACGCCGCGAATAGCCACGGCAACCCGCTTCAGCAGCGCGTCTCCCGCCGCGTGGCCACCCGTGTCGTTGACCAGTTTGAAGTGGTCGAGGTCGATGAACATGAACTGATGTCCGGCGCCTCCGACCGACCTTGTCGTGTCGCCGACCAACCTTGTCGTGTCGGCGGTGCCGTCCTTGCGCGCCTGGTCGACGAGGTCCTCCATGGCGCGGATGAAGCTGGAGCGGTTGGCAAGGCCGGTCAGCGCATCGTGTGCCGCGGCGTGGGCGAGCTGGCGCTGCAGCGCGCGCGCATCGGTAAAGTCCTGGAAGACGATGACCAGCCCGCAGAATTCGTTGCGGTCGTTGACGATCGGCGACACCACCTGGCGGATGCTGCAGCGCGTGTCGTCGCGCCGGATGAGGACGGCGCGGCTGTTCTGGTCGGCGGGCGCATGAACGCCAACCGCGGGCCGGGTCACGCCGATCCTGTGCCCCGTCTCCTCGTCGACCGCCCAGTAGACATGGCCAAGCATCTTGCCGAGAGCCTCGCCGCCGGCAATCCCGGTCAGCTTTTCGGCGACCGGGTTCATGAAGGTGATCCGGTTTGCGGCATCGGTGCAGATGACGGCATCGCCGATCGATTGCAGCGTCACCCTCAGCCGCTCCTTTTCATCGGCAAGCATTGCCGCCGACACGGTGAGGCGCTCTTCGGCCTCCTTGCGGCGGGTGATGTCGGTCAAGCTGCCGATGGCCCTGATCAGCCGTCCATCCTCATCACGTTCGATGGCCTTGCCGCGGTCGAGGATCCACACCCAGTGGCCATCCTTGTGGCGCATCCTGAACTCGGCCTCAAAGAACGGTGTCTTGCCCTCGAGATGAGCGCGATCCGCTTCGGCGACAGTCTCGCGATCATCAGGATGGATCATCGTCAGCCAGCGGTCGGTGTCGCCATCGAGCTCGCCATCCGCATAGCCCAGCATCTTGACCCAGGTCGAGGAATAGGTCGTGCCGCCCTTGCGCATGTCGAGGTCCCAGACGCCCTGGCCGGCGCCGGCGAGCGCGAAATTCCAACGCGTTTCCGCTTCGGCAATGCGCGCCTCGGCCTGCTTGCGAGCGTCGATGTTCTCGATTTGCGAGACGAGATAGAGCGGGCGGCCGCTGGTCTCATCGCGAATGACCGAACCGGCAAGATGGGCCCAGACGGGCGTTCCGTCCTTGCGGAGATAGCGCTTCTCGAAATGGAAGGAATTGACCGTGCCCGCCTTCAGATCGTCCATCGTCTCCCGCCCGATCTGCTGGTCGTCGGGATGCGTGATCTGGAAGAAAGTCAGCGTCTCGATCTCTTCGCTTGTGTAGCCAAGCATGGCCGCGAAGGCCGGATTGGTCTGGCGGATGCGCCCATCGAGACCGACAACGACGATACCGATCGCTGAATCCTCCATGGCGCGGCGGAAGCGCAGCTCGCTCTCGGCGATCTGTTGGCGATCCATGCTGATCCTGCGGGTGGACAGGGCGGCGAGGAACAGCGCGCCCGCCGCCACTGCCATCGCGATCTGCAGGCAGAGTTTCAAGGCTTCGGTGCCCAGGTCCAGGCGCGACAGCAGGATCGAGGCCGCCAGCACGCCCAGGCCGGCGACGAGCAACGCCAGCCCTGCACGCCCAAGAGATTCTCGGCTGGTCAATCCTCGCCGCATCACGATACGTGCCACCCCCGTGCGCAAACGCATGTTCTCGCCTCAACCTTGGCGGATCGATTTTAAGGAAAGGTTGCGTCAGGCATTCCGGTGCCATCGCTAACCGGCAAACAATTGCCGGCATGATTAAGGATCGGTATGCGCGAGCGGGCGAGCGTGGCGCAACGCTACCAGCGCACGAAAAACCGTCCGCCGAGCGCGCCAAGCAATGCGAGCGCTGCAATGGCTATCGTGTACCAGGTGGCGACGAAAAGCGGCGAATCGTCGAAGCAGTGGGCGGCATAGAAG
>NZ_RZRW01000494.1:0-4203 GCF_003998745.1 Mesorhizobium sp. M7A.F.Ca.US.014.04.1.1
CGCCACCGAAGAACAAGCCAAAGCCGAAAGTGTCCGGTGGCGGCGGCGGCAATGTGAAGATCAGCAGCCCGTCCTACTACACCTACAAGGCCGACCGGCTGGTTCGCGTCGACTTCTCGGCATTGGCCGCGACGCCGGCGCAGGCGACACCGCAGGACGCCGCCTTCGTCCCGTCGGCTACGGGTGCCGCGTTTCGTGATGCGGTTGCCAGCTTGGGCGACTACGAATTCTTAGCCGAGCCCGACATCGCCAAGGCGCTGATCGCGTACTACTCGGCCAATCCGGATTTCATCTGGATAAGCGGAACCAGCCTCAACAGCCGTGCGCAGGATGCGGTGCGGGTGCTTGGCGAGGCTTCAAGCTATGGCCTCACGCCCGCCGACTATACGGTCGAAGTGCCCGCTGCCGGCGCATCGACGACCGATGCCAATGCGCAACTGAAAGAACTCGTCCGTTTCGAGATGGCGCTTTCGGCGCGTGTGCTGCGCTATGCCCACGACGCCCAGAACGGCCGCGTCGATCCCAACCGCATGACCGGCTATTATGATTTCCCGGCCAAGCCGCTCGATCTGCAAGGCGTGCTGAAAACGCTGGCGCATACCCAGCAGGTGCGCACCTATCTCGAATCGCGGCACCCGCAGAATGCGGAATACCAGGCGCTGCGCGTCGAACTGGAAGCGCTGCAGGCCAGTGCGGAAAACGAAATCGTCGTCGACCCCAAACTGTTGTTGAAGCCGGGCGAAACCAGCCCCGAACTGCCGAAGCTGCTGACCCTGATCGCGCGCAATCTCGATGACGAGATGGGCGGCGCCTATGGCGAGGTCCTGTCCAGGCTGGCCACCAGCGAAGTTTATGATCCGGAACTGATCCCGGTCATCAAGGCCGTGCAGCAAAAGGCAGGCATGAAGGGCGACGGCGTCATCGGCCCGCGCACCGTCGCGTCGCTGGCCGGAACATCCAAGGCCGACAAGTTGCTGAAGGTGGAAGTGGCGCTGGAGGAACTGCGCTGGCTGCCCTCCGATCTCGGCAGCCCGCGCGTCTTCATCAACCAGCCGGCCTTCACCGCGAGCTACATCGACAATGGCGAGGAAAAGCTCAAGACGCGTGCCGTCATTGGCCGGACCACCAACCAGACCTCCTTCTTCTACGACCAGATCAAGCAGGTCGATTTCCATCCCTATTGGGGCGTGCCCCAGTCGATCATCGTCAACGAGATGCTGCCGAGATTGCGCAACGATCCGGGCTATCTCGACCGGGCCGGCTATGAGGTGACGGATTCGCGCGGCAAGCGCATTCCTTCGTCGGCGGTCAACTGGGGCGCCTATGGCTCGAACATCCCATACAGCGTGCGCCAGCAGCCGAGCGAGGCCAACGCGCTGGGCGAGTTGAAGATCCTGTTCCCCAACAAGCATGCGATCTACATGCACGACACGCCGCAGAAATCGTTCTTCCAGCGCGATATGCGCGCGCTCAGCCATGGCTGCGTGCGGCTGCAGGACCCGCGCGGCATGGCGGCGGCGGTGCTTGGCACCTCCGTGGACTATATCGCCGAGAAGCTGAAGCACGGCCACGCGACCGAGAACGTGACACGCACGATCCCGGTCTATGTCGCCTATTTCACCGCATGGCCCGATCTGTCGGGCAAGGTCGAATATTTCGGCGACGTCTACGACCGCGACTCGCGGCTGAAGCAGGCCCTGGATGCCACGGAGGCGGTTCGCTCGCCTTCGAGTTGATTTAGCGCTCGAACAGTGGCCGTCGGAAGCCGGCGTCGCGCCCGGCGATCAGCCAATAGAGCAACCCGGCGACAAGGCCGGCAGCGGCAATGATGCCGATGTCGACCCAACGCTCCGGGTCCATGTCCTCCGGTGCGCTCGGCCAGATCAGGGCGAAGCCGCCGACTGCGGCGCCAGCGCCGAAAACCATGTGCAGCAGGACATTGCGCAGCGAGAAGAACTCTGCGATCAGCGCGAAGATCAACGTTTGCAGCGCGGTCACCACGATCGTCAGGAAATAGACGAACATGCCGAGCGGCGGCACCAGCAGCACCGCGATCGGCGAAACACCCATGACGTCGAAATAGTTGGGCGCATTGGGCAAGGAACTGAGCACGCCATAGATCACCGCCACGGCGATCAGGCCGACCAGCACCGATACGAAGTAGCCGGCCAACATCATCAATATGCGCTTCATCACGTGCTTTGCCGTCGCCATCCCCATCCCCCAATGCGGCGCCCGGAGCTATTCCAGGAAACGACAGTCAGCCATCAAAGCACGACTGACGCAAGGGGAGGCGCCCGCGCCAGGGCGATCGCCGAAGTTGGCGCCGGGAGCCTGTGACGCAGCCGAGAACGAATTCGCGTCGGAGCGTCCCTATTTCGGCTCCGCCGTCACAGGATCGTAGGTGATTTCGACCTTCGCCTTGTCCGCCGTGTAATAGGTGACGGTGTAGGCGCCGCTGTCCCAGTCGACCTCGTCCACATAGCGAAAGCCGTCGCGCTGCTCGACCTTGGCGATGATCTCCGACAGCTTCTTGGCATTGGGCGGCGGCAGCGGCTTGTCGTCCGCGGCCAAGGCCGGCGCGACGGCGAAAAGAACGGCGACGCTGGTCGCCAGCAGAAATCTGGACATGGCTTTCCCTCAAGTTTCGTCGGGGAGAAACTCGCTGGCGTACCGGTTTGTTCCGCGGGTGGAATGCGTGCCGATTCAGTCCACCGGTTTGCAGCTGCCCGAACGAGGGGCCGCTGCCCGCTTGACTTACGCGGCGCGTCGTTGAGCGGGGTGGAGACCTGAACGGGTTCGGCGAGGGTCGACGGCGGTCACGATGCTGTGGTGGTGATCGCAATAGACGCGATCCGCCGAAGTTGGCCCGGCACAAAAACGATAACCGCCGGGTACCGACCGGTCTTCGCTTACCGGGAAGCGGCACTGATAGACGCCTAGCTGAATGAGGGGGACGTCTTTCGAAATTGGTCTGACATTTTCAGGCATGGTTTTTCAGGTTCCTGGTTCATAGCCATTGCCGGCTGACGGCCGCTATGCGACCGCGTCAAGCGAGCTTCTCTCGTTTGGAGGGCTGTGGATCACCATATGGTGTCGATCGCAGCGTCAATGAAGGCCGAAACCCCGCTTTCGCAAGCCAATCCTTGCGACTTAAGGCCACACTGGCTGCTGGGCGGGCGAGCTACGGGAGCGAGTACATTTTGTCAGCAGACAGTGCGGTCGCGTCCAGGAGCATCTCTTCGAACCGTTGCGCCGGTGCTATGGTGTGCCTGCATGATCAGACAGCAGGGATATGAGGCATGCCCGAAATCACACGCCGTACACTTCTTGCGTTCACCGCCGTGGCCTCGGTTGTTGAACCGACATTTGCCGAAGCGGAAGGGGCCTCACCCGAATTGCGGGCGCTGATCGGAGCCCATGAAGCCAGCTATGTCGGGCTTCACAGGGTTGTTCATCAAGCGGGCAGCAGCAGCCACGATCGCAAGAGGGCAGACCGGATTGAACAGGAAGCATTGCTTGCCATCTGCTCCTATCCTGCGATCAGCCGAGGCGACCGCCGGGCCAAGGCCGATTACCTGTTGACCGCCGAGGCTCGGGGCGAACTCGACCTGGAAGAGCACATGCAGGCCATCCTGCACGCGATGAAGCGCTGATCGCGGCTCGACCGGCGTAGGGCAGAGTTTGGCCCCATCGACAGGAGTTCATGCGCGGCGACTATCTCGCCGCCTTCCATTGCTGCGACTACGCATCTTTGGCTAACGGACGAAGCGGTCAGCGACCTGTCGGGCAAGTGGCGCTCGATGAAGCCCGGCCCATGGAGCAAGCCCGAGCGCTGAGCCGGAACAACGCTATACGGTCTTTTGCGCCGACGACCGCATCGAGGGTGTCGTTTTGGGATCGCGAACAGATGAAGGTCCAAAACGGCTCCGACGTCTGCCCGTTCCAGAGATATGCGAGCTACAGCAGCGCGTGGAATTCGCCCAGAAGAATTTTTGGCGGGCAAGGGGCGGGGTGTAGTTGCTAGGCATTTTGGGGTGCGGCGTTCAGGAAGGCCGATGGTGGGCGATGCAGGGATTGAACCTGCGACCCCACCCGTGTGAAGGGTGTGCTCTCCCGCTGAGCTAATCGCCCGCTCGTTGCCCGAAGGCCAAGCGAGCCGCGATATAAGGGAGGCGGGTGCGGGAAGTCAAGGAGCTGTCC
>NZ_RZRW01000495.1:0-4193 GCF_003998745.1 Mesorhizobium sp. M7A.F.Ca.US.014.04.1.1
GTTCTGCACCATCGAACCGAATACCGGCGAGGTCGCGGTGCCCGATCCGCGCCTGCAGAAGATCGCGGCGATTGGCAAGTCAAAGGAGATCATCCCGACCCGCATCTCCTTCGTCGACATTGCCGGTCTGGTGCGCGGCGCCTCGAAGGGCGAAGGGCTGGGCAACCAGTTCCTCGCCAACATCCGCGAGGTCGACGCCATCGTGCATGTGCTGCGCTGCTTCGAGGATGACGACATTACCCATGTCGAGGGCCGCATCGACCCGGTGGCCGATGCCGAGACGGTCGAAACCGAGCTGATGCTCGCCGACCTCGACAGCCTCGAGCGCCGCATCGTGCAATTCCGCAAGCGCGCCGGCAGCAAGGACAAGGAAGCGACGTCAGTGCTGCCGATGATGGAGGCAGCGCTAGAACTGCTGCAGGCCGGCAAGCCGACCCGCATCCTGCTCAAGGATATTTCGGCCGAAGATTTGCGCATCCTGCAGGGCCTGAACCTTCTGACCTCGCATCCCGTGCTCTATGTCTGCAACGTCGCCGAGGCCGACGCAGCCACCGGCAACGAGCACACCAGGGCCGTGGAAAAGATGGCGACCGCCCAGGGCGCCGGCACCGTGGTGATCTCGGCCGCCATCGAAGCCGAGGTCGCACAGCTCTCCGATGAGGAAGAGATGGAATTCCTGTCCTCGCTCGGCCTCGACGAGCCCGGCCTCAACAAGGTCATCCGCGCCGGCTACGATCTGTTGCACCTCATCACCTACTTCACCGTCGGGCCGAAGGAGACGCGCGCCTGGACCATCCATAAGGGCGACAAGGCCCCCCAGGCCGCCGGCGTCATCCACACCGATTTCGAGCGCGGCTTCATCCGCGCCCAGACCATCGCCTACAATGACTTCGTCACACTGGGCGGCGAAGTGGCGGCCAAGGAAGCCGGCAAGGCCCGCGACGAAGGCAAGGAATATGTCGTCCAGGACGGCGACATCCTGCTGTTCAAGTTCAACACGTGATTTGATGGAAGTCCTTCGAGACTGTCCGCGGGCCGGCTGAGCCGACCACCAGATATCAGGCCCAAAGTGTCGCCTATAAAGCTGATAATATTTGATTGTGACGGCGTCCTCGTGAACAGCGAGGAGATATACCAGGCAACCGAGCTTGAATATCTGGCGGCGGCCGGCATCACGTTCGAACCAAGCGCCTATACGCAAGCCTTCATGGGATTGTCTCCCGCTATGTGGCAGGCGAAGCTCGAAGCGATCGGCCAAGAGCGAGCCAAGCCGCTCTCTCCGCTCTTTTTTGAACAGCTTGCCGACCACACCAACGAACGCTTGCGTAAGAATCTGGCGGCCTTACCCGATGCAGGGAATGTGATTGGCCGGCTCGCCGCATGGAGATGTGTGGCGTCAAGCACGCCGCTGGCCCGATTGCGTTGGAAACTCGAACACACGGGCCTTGTCGACCTTTTCGATCCTAATATTTTTTCATCGGACATGGTCGTCAATGGAAAGCCGGAACCAGACCTGTTCTTGCATGCGGCGGACACGATCGGTGTTCATGCAAAGGAGTGCATCGTGGTCGAGGACAGCGTGAATGGCGTCCTGGCGGGCAAGGCAGCAGGTATGCGCGTGATCGGATTTACCGCTGGCAGTCATTGCACCGGCACTCATGGCGATGCTCTGTTGCGACATGGCGCGGATGCCCTCGTCGGCGCATACGAGGACTTGGAGGTCACTCTAGCCAGTCTTTAGATCGATCCGCTGACGCGGCTTCCGAGCCGCGAGGGCCGTCCCCCGGCCCGATTCGGGCTTGTCTTGATTTTGTCACGTCACAGGTCTAAGCGGCAGACGCACGGTCGGCGCTGGCGCCAGGAACCGTGCAATCCAACACGACGCGTCAATCCGAACGCACCCTTTGGCCCCAGCAAGGGAATCAGGCGATGATCAAGGCCTTCGTCGTGGACAATGATCGCCTGCGCGTCGTCGACGATCTCCTGGCAAACAGCGAGACCATCGTCTGGGCGGACCTGTTCAACCCGACAAAGGAAGAGGAAGCGACGATCGAGAGCTGGCTCGGCGTTGCCATTCCGACGCGCGAGGAGATGGAGGAGATCGAGATTTCGAGCCGCCTCTATGTCGAGGACGGCGCCTACTTCATGACCGCAACCCTGCCCGCGCAGACCGAGGTCGACGATCCCTTGATGTCGCCGGTCACCTTCGTGCTCGCCGGCACAAGGTTGATCACTGTGCGCTACCATGAGCCGAAGGCCTTCAAGACCTTTCCGCAGCGCGCCGAGAAGGTGGCGACCGGCTGCACCAGCGGCGACACCATCCTGATCGGCTTGCTGGAGGCGATCGTCGACCGTCTCGCCGACATTCTGGAGCGTGCCGGCCGTGACATCGAGGCGATCTCGCGCGATATCTTCGAGGCGCGATCGACCAAGGTTTCCAAGCGCAATCGCGACTTCCAGGAATTGTTGAAAGCCATCGGCCGCAAGGAGGACATCGCGTCTTCGATCCGCGACAGCCTGATCTCGCTGCAGCGCCTGGCGGGCTTTTTCGCCCATGCCTCGACCCGCACCAAGATGAGCAAGGACACCAAGGCGCGCATCAAGACGCTGTCTCGCGACGTGCTGTCACTCGCCGACCACGCCACCTTCCTGTCGCAGAAGATCTCCTTCCTGCTCGACGCGACGCTCGGCATGATCTCGATCGAGCAGAACGCCATCATCAAGATCTTTTCGGTCGCCGCCGTCATCTTCCTGCCGCCGACTTTGGTCGCCTCGATCTACGGCATGAATTTCGACGTCATCCCCGAGTTGAAATGGGAACTTGGCTATCCCTTCGCCATCGCCATGATGGTGCTGTCGGCGATCCTGCCCTTCTGGTATTTCCGCCGCCGCGGCTGGCTCTGAGTGGGCCTGTCGATCGGCTGCCACAGGCTGGCGCAGTAGAAATCGCTTGACCAAATGAACGCCGGCCTGCATCCGGAAACCCCGATCCTGAGGATCGTGGGTCGACAAGCCGGATTCCAGACCATGACCGCAGAGATAAAAACATGGGCCTATGAGGACTTCATCGAGGGTGCATCGATCGACCTCGGCTCGAAGCTCGTGAGTGCCGCCGAGATCGTCGAATTCGCCGGAGAATTCGACCCGCAGCCGATGCATCTCGACGAGGAAGCCGGCAAGGCCAGCATCCTCGGTGGGCTGGCGGCGTCGGGCTGGCACACCTGCGCCATGTTCATGCGCATGCTGTGCGATGCCTTCCTGTTGGACTCGACCTGCCAGGGCGCGCCCGGCGTCGATCAGGTCAAATGGAAGAAGCCGGTCCTGGCCGGCGATCAACTGACCGGCACCCTGGTGGTCGTTGCCAAGCGCCTGTCCAAATCGAAGCCGCAACTCGGCTTCGTTACAATGCGCAGCGAACTGTTCAACCAGCGCGGCGAAAGCGTCTTCGAGCTCGAGAACTCCGCCATGTTCCTCACGCGCGATGCCGCGGGGAGCCAAGCATGACACTGGACGAGTTCTTTCGTATCGGCACCACGGTGACGCTCGGCTCGCACACATTCGAGCCCGAGGCGATCAAGGCCTTCGCCCGCAAATACGACCCGCAGATCTTCCATACCGACGAGGAGGCCGCGAAGAAAAGCGTGCTCGGCGGGCTCTGCGCATCCGGCTGGCACACCGCCGCCACCTGGATGAAACTCAATCTCGAAAACCGCATGGACGCCGAGATCGCTGCGTGGAGCGGCCCCGGTCCGGTGCCGGAATTCGGCCCCTCGCCTGGCTTCAAGAACCTGAAATGGCTGAAGCCGGTCTATGCCGGGCAAACCATCACCTTCACGCGCACCGCGCTGTCGCACCGCCCGATTGCCTCACGCCCCGGCTGGCGGCTGCTGGCGCTGCGTTCGGAAGCTTTCGATTCGACCGGCGCCAAGGTGCTGGAGTTCGAGAGCGCCGTGCTGGTGAAGGTGGAGTAGGTTTCTTCCTTCTCCCCCTGTGGGAGAAGGTGGCCGAGCGAAGCTCGGTCGGATGAGGGGTGCTCCAGCTTGGCGCCGACGGCACTCCGTCACCCACCCCTCAACCGTCTCGGCGCTGCGCGCCGATCCACCTTCTCCCACAAGGGGAGAAGGAAGAACTGCCCCTCAATGCCCCTCGAACCCAATCAGCGTCCGCACCGGCACGCCGAGCGCCTCCAGCTT
>NZ_RZRW01000496.1:0-843 GCF_003998745.1 Mesorhizobium sp. M7A.F.Ca.US.014.04.1.1
GGCGGCCGGCTGGTGCGGATTGAGCTTCTTGAGGATCGCGTTTTCCGGATCCTCGGGCAGCAGGCTTTCGAGCTTGGCGCCGATTTGTTCGAGCAGCGGCCGCGACTTGGCCTCGGTGACCCAGGCTGGTGCCTTGGCGCCGGCCAGCCAGTTGAAGAACAGCAGGGCGACGGCAACGACCAGGATGCCGCGCGCGGCGCCGTAAAGGAAACCGAGCGTACGATCGAGCGCGCCGATCCGGGAATCGATGATCCAGTCGGCGAGCTTCATGGTGATGACCGAGACGACGATCAGCGCGATGATGAAAACCACGCCGGCGGCGGCCGCCATGGCGACCTTTTCATTCTCGATGTAGGGAGCGAGGTAAGGCACGACCGGCTTGTAGAAGAAGAACGCCGCCGCTGCCGCCGCGGCCCAGGAGACGACGGACAGGACTTCGCGCGAGAAGCCGCGAACCATGGCGAGCATCGCCGAAACCAGAGTGAAGCCGACGAGAATTCCGTCAAGCAGCGTAATCGGCATGTCTTTCGCCCCACTCCATGAGCCGCATTATAGCGCCGAACATCGGGCTCTGGGTCCGATGCTCTAGTCTTCTTCGTCCACGCGGCTTCGGCGTGAGCCGGCTATGCGTGCCACGAGGTCGGCAAGCTCGGTCGGCTGGAAAGAACCGGCCCCGATCCCCCCGGCCAGTTCCCCGCTGCCCGAGGGCAGAACCGCGCTTCCAAAACCCAGCTTTTCGGCTTCCTTGAGGCGCTGTTGCGCATGCGCAACCGGCCTCACGGCGCCCGAAAGGCTGATTTCGCCGAAATAGACGCAATCGGCGGGAAGGGCAAGACCGGTGGG
>NZ_RZRW01000496.1:853-4193 GCF_003998745.1 Mesorhizobium sp. M7A.F.Ca.US.014.04.1.1
AGATCTGCCGCGGGCTCGAAAATCCGGTAGCCGCCGGCGACATTGAGATAGACATCATGGCTGCCGAATCGCACCCCGCAATGGGCTTCGAGAACCGCCAGGATCATCGACAGCCGGGCGCCGTCCCAGCCGACGACGGCGCGGCGCGGCGTGCCGAGCGAGGAGGGTGCGACCAGTGCCTGGATCTCGACCAGCACCGGCCTTGTCCCCTCCATGCCGGCGAAAACCGCCGCCCCCGGCGATTTGGCATGGCGTTCGCCAAGAAAAAGCTCGGACGGATTGGCGACCTCGCGCAGGCCCTTGTCCGACATTTCGAAGACGCCGATCTCGTCGGTCGGTCCAAAACGGTTCTTCACCGTACGCAGGATGCGGTAGTGGTGGCCGCCTTCGCCTTCGAAGTAGAGCACGGCGTCAACCATGTGCTCGACGACGCGCGGCCCGGCGATCTGGCCTTCCTTGGTGACATGGCCGACCAGTACGATCGCCGCACCCGTGGATTTCGCATAGCGGATCATCGCCTGGGCGGCAGCGCGCACCTGGGTGACGGTTCCGGGTGCCGAATCGGCAAGGTCGGTCCACAGCGTCTGGATCGAATCCAGGATGACGAGATCAGGCCGCTTGCCGTCGGCGATCGTCGCCAGGATGTCCTCGACATTGGTCTCGGCGGCAAGTTCCACCGGAGAGGAGGCGACGCCAAGCCGCTGCGCCCGCAGCCTGATCTGCGCGACCGCCTCTTCGCCCGAGACATAGACGATGCGGTGGCCTTTTGATGCCAGCGCCGCGGCCGCCTGGGTGAGCAGCGTCGACTTGCCGATGCCGGGGTCGCCGCCGACCAGCAGCGCCGAGCCGCGCACGAACCCGCCGCCGGTGGCGCGATCGAGTTCGCCAATGCCCGAGATGATGCGTGGCGCGTCCTCGATATCGCCGGACAGCGTGGTCAGCACCACGGCGCGTCCCTTGCGGGCGTTGCGCGTGTTGGCTGGTCCTGAGCCGATGCCGCCGGACGTGCCTTCCTCGACCAGCGTGTTCCACTCGCCGCAGGCATCGCATTTGCCGGCCCAGCGCTGATGCACCGATCCGCAACTTTGGCAGATGAATTGGACGCGCGACTTGGCCATTAGATGGAAGCCACGCCGTGACAGGCTGGCGGGGCAGCGCCCCTCTCTGGCCTGCCGGCCATCTCCCCCTCCAGGGGGGAGATTTGCAGCTTCAGCGCTTGCGCCTTCTTTTCAACGCCAAAAATTGGCGAAAGCGTCGATGCCATCCGATCTCCCCCCTTGAGGGGGAGATGTCCGGCAGGACAGAGGGGGGCGCCAAGGAATGGGACCTGTCTCAATAGGTCACTCGAACCTTTCCGGCAGATGATGCTCCTCGGCGAGGTCGGAGAAGCGGGTGAACTCGCCCTGGAAGGCAAGGCTGACGGTGCCGGTCGGTCCATGGCGCTGCTTGGCTATGATCACTTCGGCCTTGCCCTGGACCTCGATCATCTTCGTCTCCCAGGCGAGATGCTCGGGCGTGCCTTTCTCCGGCTCCTTGTTCTTGATGTAATATTCCTCGCGGTACACGAACAGCACGACGTCGGCGTCCTGCTCGATCGAGCCCGATTCGCGCAGGTCGGACAGCTGCGGATGTTTGTCGTCGCGGCTTTCGACTTGACGCGAGAGCTGTGAGAGCGCGATGATCGGCACGCCCAACTCCTTGCCGAGCGCCTTCAGTCCGGTGGTGATCTCGGTGATTTCCTGGACGCGGTTCTGCGACGCCTTGGCAGATGAACCCTGCATCAGCTGGATATAGTCGATGACCATCAGGTCCAGCCCGCGCTGGCGCTTGAGGCGGCGGGCGCGCGCCGCGAGCTGGGCGATCGAGATACCACCCGTCTGGTCGATGTAGAGCGGGCGCTTGTGGTTCTCCTGCGTGTAGGCGACAAGCTTGCCGAAATCGGCTTCCGTCAAATCGCCGCGCCGGATTTTCGATGATGGAATCTCGGTCTGCTCGGAGATGATGCGGGTGGCCAGCTGCTCCGACGACATTTCAAGCGAGAAGAAGCCGACGACGCCGCCATTGGCCGCCTTGACGGAGCCGTCGGCCTGTTGGGCAGGCTCATAGGCGGCAGCGATGTTGTAGGCGATGTTGGTGGCCAGCGACGTCTTGCCCATGCCTGGGCGGCCGGCGATGATGATCAAATCCGAAGGCTGCAGGCCACCCATGCGATGGTCGAGATCGCGCAGGCCGGTGGCAATGCCGGACAGGTGGCCATCGCGCATATAGGCCGCGCTGGCCATGTCGACGGCATTCTTCAACGCATCGGAAAAGCTTTCGAAACCGCCATCGTAGCGGCCGTTTTCGGCCAGCTCGAACAGCCGCCGCTCGGCATCCTCGATCTGTTCGCCGGGTGCCATGTCGACCGGCGCGTCATAGGCGATGTTGACCATGTCTTCGCCGACGGTGATCAGCGCGCGGCGCGTCGCAAGGTCATAGATGGCGCGGCCATAGTCGGTGGCGTTGACGACGGTCACAGCCTCGACCGCCAGCCGCACGACATATTGCGCCATCGTCATGTCCCCAACCTTCTCGTCGGCCGGCAGGAAGGTTTTCAGTGTGATCGGCGTCGCCACCTTGCCCATACGGATGAACTCGGACGCCACCTCATAGATCTTGCGGTGCAGCGGCTCGTAGAAATGGCTGGCCTTGAGGAAGTCAGAGACGCGGTAGAAGGCGTCGTTGTTGACGAGGATGGCGCCGAGCAACGCCTGCTCGGCCTCGATGTTGTTTGGCGCTTCACGATAAAGCGGTGTTTCCGCGACGCCGAATTTTCGCGCTGCCTCTGCCATGATATCCCCGATTTCAATCCCGGCCTTTCGATATCAGAACGTGATGAGTCGGTGCTGACCTTTCTGCATCACTACCCAACCAAAGAACCTTGATGCCCGTTGTTCACAGGAACAACCAATCGTCCACAGGAGAGTATTCGCGTGCCCCGATTCCGGTTGACTCGACAGGGCGTGGATCTCTATCTGACTCGTCGGAACAAAGCAAGAACAATGGCACTGTTCATTTTGCGATGTTGTCCAGCCTGTCGCCCCAGTCCAATCGCCGGGCCAACTTGAAGTCGGCGCCGTCGCGCTTGGTGAACAAGCGCTCGGTGGCGGTGCCGTCGTCCTGGCAAAGCTTGAGCAGAACCTTGCCGGAGCCGGATTTCGGTGGCGCAAGAACTCGTGCCTGGTGTGATGTGGGGCCGTCGCGAGAAGCCGCGACGTAGATGAATTTCTCGTCTTCCCACGGCACGTCGGCATCCTTGGCCAGCCGATGCAGGCGCGCGCGGGCGACGCCGCGGGACAAA
>NZ_RZRW01000497.1:0-4189 GCF_003998745.1 Mesorhizobium sp. M7A.F.Ca.US.014.04.1.1
ATCCGCGTCAGCGTCGGCCTCGATCACGAGCTCGACATTTTTGCCGAGGAACTTCCCGGTGCTTTGGCGGCAGCGCGGGGTAATTAGGATACCGCTGGCGCGCAACCGGCAGCAAAAGCCGCCTACAAATCCATTTCCCAGGTCTGGCCGGTCAGATCCTTGCCGAAGCTGCGGTGGTGCTCCTGCGAGACCAGCCTGAAGCCGGCACGTTCGTAGATCGCGCGCGCCGCAACGAGGATGTCGTTGGTCCACAGAACTAGCTTGGCGTAGCCGCAAGCCCGGGCCTGGTTCACGCATTCCGCCACCAGTCGTTTGCCGATGCCGAAGCCGCGCGCCGACGCCTCGACATGCAGCATTCTCAGCTTGGCCACCTTATCATCCTGATGAACCAGGAACACCGCGCCGACCGGCTGACCACCGCGCTCGGCGATCCAGCAGAAATCGCGGCCGGGCACGAAATTGCGAATGAAATCGGCGCCGATCTCGGCGAGCATGGCCTCGAACTCGATCGTCCAGCCATATTCCTCGGCATAAAGTTGGGCCTGGCGCTGCACGACCCAGCCGACATCGCCGACGCGGTGCGGCCGCAACGTCACCTCGCCGCTTTCACGGGTGGGATCACCCAGCAATTCCCCCGCCTTGCGCAAGGCGCTGCGCAGTTCATGCAACCTGTCGTCGGGTACGCTTTCGATCAGCCGCGCCGTATCCCGATCGGCCGCCGCCTGCAGCCTGGCAAGCGCTGCCTCGCCCCTTGCGGTCAGCGAGAGGACCCTTCGGCGCCGGTCAGCCGGGTCCGTTCTGGCCTCGGTCAGCCCCTGGCCCGCGAACTTGCGCAGGATCCGCGTCAGATAGGCGGCATCGACACGCAATTGTCTCGATATTTCGGAGGCCGCCGGGCCATTCTCGAGCCGAAAAGCCCCAACCAGGAAACCTCGCTCGCCGGCGATTTCGGCGGAAGCCGGGTTGCTGCGGTGACCCAGTTCGAACAGCACGCGCGCCTCGGTCAAAGTGAATGCACTTTGTGTCAGCGTCTCGTCGAGAAGGCCGACAGTGCGCGTGTAGAAGCGATTGAAGCGCCGGACATCGGCCACCAATGCGTTGCGTTCGTCCAACATTTGCGGCCAGCTCCTAATAAAGCAGTTCCATTTTCCTAAATTAGTGGACTGAGTCAATTAAATTCAAGGCCAGAAGGCCAGCTAAAGCCGGAAGGCCCAGCTATTGCGTCCGCGCGCAGGTTGCATTCCTCAGGCCGTGCGCCAGATTCAAAACGAGACAGGCTTGGAGAGATTCATGGCTGGTCATCGCAGGAAAGTGCACGCACGCGTCTACGGTAACGTGCAAGGCGTCGGCTTCAGAGCCTGGGCCCGGGATGAGGCCACGGGCCTTGGTCTTGCGGGCTGGGTTTGCAATGAAGCGGACGGGTCCGTAACGGCCGAGATCGCAGGCCTCGATGAGGAGGTCTCGACAATGATCGAGCGCCTCTGGAAAGGGCCGGCCGGGGCTTTGGTTTCCAAGGTCGACGTCGAGGAGTTGGAGGCAGACAACGCCTCTGTTGGGTTCAGAATCGTGGCATGAAGGCGGATTTGGATTGAGCGCCTTGAATTAATTAAACGTTCGTTTTATTATTGCTCCGCAGAGGAGCTGACATGGCACGCACCGCCGGGTCTGATGGCGAAAAGACCGAAGCGACCATTCGTGAGGCGGCGGTCAATCTGATCGCGCGTTTTGGCTACGAGGCGATGTCGATGCGACAGCTCGCCGCCGAGGTCGGCGTACAGGCGGCCGCACTCTACCGCTACTTTCCGACCAAGGAAGAGCTTCTGTTCACGCTGATGCGCGAGCACATGGAAGGTTTGACCGAAGCGTGGGAAACAGCTCGCCCGGTTAATGCGGATCCCGTGCAGCGGCTTTCGGCCTATGTCGAAAACCACATCACTTTCCACATCGAGCGACGGCACGCCACGCATGTGTCGAACATGGAATTGCGCAGCCTGTCGCCGGAAAGGCTGACGCAGATCCTGCGCATGCGCACTGCCTACGAGAAGGAGCTGCGCACCATCCTGCGCGACGGCGCCGAGACGGGCACCTTCAGCATCGACGACACCGGGCTGACCGCCATGGCGCTGATCCAGATGATGACCGGCGTCATCGTCTGGTTTCGGCCGGGCGAACGGCTGTCGATCGCTGAAGTGACCACAACATATCTTTCAATGACAATGCGGCTCGTCGGCGCGAAGATCGACGCCTACGGCGCCGCGCGTCCCTTCGGACGCGCAAAGGACGCTGCAGCATTTTGATTCGCGCATGATCCCTTTCCGAAATCAAAGTCGATTTTCGAGGTCATGCGCAGGGAGGAGAAAAATGTACACCAACACGCTCAGCTTCGGGCATGACGAAGAGATCGAGGCGCTGCGCGACATGGTGCGGCGCTTTGCCCAGGACCGGATCGCGCCGATCGCCGCCGACATCGATCGCTCGAACGAATTCCCGGCGCATCTGTGGGGCGAATTCGGTGCGCTCGGCCTGCTCGGCATCACCGCCGACCCCGATTTCGGCGGCAGCGGCATGGGCTATCTCGCCCATGTGATCGCCGTCGAGGAGATTTCGCGCGCTTCGGCCTCGGTCGGCCTCTCCTACGGTGCCCATTCCAACCTCTGCGTCAACCAGATCAACCGCTGGGCGACGCAGGCGCAGAAGGAAAAATACCTGCCGCCGCTGTGCTCGGGCGAGCGAGTCGGCGCGCTGGCGATGTCGGAATCCGGCGCCGGCTCGGACGTCGTCTCGCTGAAGCTGCGCGCCGAAAAGCGCAATGACCGCTACGTGCTCAACGGCACCAAGATGTGGATCACCAACGGGCCGGACGCCGAGACGCTGGTGGTCTATGCCAAGACGGATCCGGACCAGAAATCGCGCGGCATCACCGCCTTCATCGTCGAGAAGGCTTTTGCCGGATTTTCCGTGGCGCAAAAGCTCGACAAGCTCGGCATGCGCGGCTCCAACACCGGCGAGCTGGTGTTTAGGGATGTCGAGGTGCCCTTCGACAACGTGCTGCATGAGGAAGGGCGCGGCGTCGAAGTGCTGATGTCTGGCCTAGACTATGAGCGCACGGTGCTTGCCGGCGGCCCGATCGGCCTGATGGCGGCGTGCCTCGACGTGGCAATCCCCTATGTGCATGAGCGCAAGCAGTTCGGACAGGCGATCGGCGAGTTCCAACTGGTGCAGGGCAAGCTGGCCGACATGTACACGACGCTGAATGCCGCGCGCGCCTATGTCTATGCCGTCGCCGCCGCCTGCGATCGTGGCCAGACGACGCGCAAGGATGCCGCCGGCTGCGTGCTGTTTGCCGCCGAGAAGGCGACGCTGATGGCGCTCGACGCCATCCAGCTGCTTGGCGGCAACGGCTACATCAACGACTATCCAACCGGCCGCCTGTTGCGCGATGCCAAGCTCTACGAGATCGGCGCCGGCACCAGCGAAATCCGCCGCTGGCTGATCGGCCGCGAGATCATGGCGGAGGGGGTGTAGGTATGGCCACGTTGCAAACCCAGATCTCCCCCTCCTCCGAAACCTTCCGTGCCAACGCCGAGCGCATGCGGGCGCTGGTCGCCGACATTGCGGAAAAGGCCGCCACCGTCGAGCTCGGCGGTTCGGAGGAAGCGCGTGAGCGCCATGTCTCGCGCGGCAAGCTTCTGCCGCGCGAGCGCCTTGCGCAATTGCTGGATGTCGGCTCACCCTTCCTCGAGATCGGCCAGTTCGCGGCATGGTCGATGTATGGCGAGGAGATCTCTTCGGCCGGCATGATCGCCGGCATCGGCCGCGTCGAAGGCACCGAGGTGATGGTCGTCGTCAACGACGCCACCGTGAAGGGCGGCACCTATTATCCGCTGACCGTGAAGAAGCATTTGCGGGCGCAGGAGATCGCACTGCAGAACAATCTTCCCTGCATCTACCTCGTCGACAGCGGCGGCGCCAATCTGCCCAACCAGGAGGAGGTGTTTCCCGACCGCGAGCATTTCGGCCGCATCTTCTACAACCAGGCCAACATGTCGGCATCAGGCATTCCGCAGATCGCCTGCGTCATGGGTTCGTGCACGGCGGGCCGCCGAGGAAGATGGTTGCCTGATTGCGCACCATGATCGTCTCGTCGGACATTGCCGGCACATAGGCGCCGCCCGCCGTGCACGAACAC
>NZ_RZRW01000498.1:0-4188 GCF_003998745.1 Mesorhizobium sp. M7A.F.Ca.US.014.04.1.1
AGGCCATCTTTTCCCGCCGCTGACGACCTCGATCCTGCCGCACATGGCGATGGGCCAATGGGCGATCGAACAGCTGGAAGCGCCGGCGGCGCCTGGACGGGGGCGGTATCCGATCACGAAGCTGGAGTGTCCGCTGGTGGAGCGGGAGAGTGTACGGGGGGTGGTAGGGTAACGCGACTCGGCGGGCCCGCGCTGGCTTACCTTCGACCGTTAGGGAAACCTGACCAGTGGGACGAAGAGCTGATGGCTGCAATGCAGACGATTCTTGCGCGGAAGGGGGTCAAGGTCGAAGTCTGAGACATTCATTCCCATTGGTGCAACAGACCGGCACGGTTGCGAATTTGGGGTTGGACACGCCGTGCCGGCCAGTGCTGGACACCCCAGCCCGATTACGCTACCGGCACAACAGGAATCCAGCAATTAAGCCTGATGGTCTAGATCGCGAGTGCAGAGCCTGTTCTCGCGCTTCAGGGAGCCCTTTTACCACGGGCATTACTTCTCCTCCGGGCAGTCCAGCAGCTTCGCATGGCGATGCATTTCTTCGCACCCGTCCGACAAGGCGGGCTTGAACCATTCCGCTTTGTCTTTCTTCAGGCCTTCGGCACTGGTCCGCTAACCTTGCCCTGCACGCGGTCCCACAGGCAGTTGCGTCTGCCGAACTTGAAATTGAGGTTGACGGTGCCGACTTGCGGAATCGGCTGTCGTTTCCTGGAGAAAGCAAAAAGCCCGCCACCTTTCGGCAGCGGGCTTTCCAAAACTGTAACTCTCTTGGTTAATCGATAATCCCGGATGAGCTGGGCGAAGCCGTCACTGACGACAGTCGCTCACGCTTCGTGAAAACGGGCTTCTGATAGATTTTCTTCATCGACATTCCCCTTTGCCAATAATGTGTCACTCTTTGCCTTCCGCCGGGCAGCGTGTCAATCGCGCACGGCGGTATGCCGATGGCCATCACCGCCTCCACGGAAGGGACGCTGATGGCATAACTTGCCCATCGTTTTCGGGTGATTAACAAAAAGGGCAATTATATAACTGACAACCCCGCTCTTATTGGCGCTGGTTGTCAGGAAAGATCTGCCTGCGCCTTGCCCTTGCCGATAACCTTTGCTTGCCTACTGTCCCGACCATGAGAGGAGGCAAACATGGAACGGCTTTACCCGGTAGCTCTCGTGACGCTGTTTTGTAGCTTGATGATATTCGGAATGGCGGTGACGGTCGCGAGAACCCACAAGAAGACTGGCATACTGGCGCCCGCAATGACCGGCGACCCGCTCCTTGAACGAACCATCCGGGCACATGCCAACGCGGTGGAATGGTTTCCTATCTTTATGCCGTCGATGTGGCTGTTCGCGATCTACTGGAATGCCGCGTGGGCTTCCGGCCTTGGGCTGCTCTGGATGATAGGTCGGATTGCATATTTCGTAGGGTATCGCACCGCGCCCTTGAAGCGCTATCCCGGCTTCTTCGTCCAGTCGATTGCAGCCTTCGCGCTGCTTTTTGGCGCTCTGGGCCGGATCATCTATCTGATGCTCTAGGCGCTCCCCAGCCGCGGGAGAACGGCACGGTACCTCATAAGCGGAGATAGGGCGCACTCCCTCCGATCGGTGTCGGGTCGGTAATATTGCTGGACGCGTTCGAGGGGCGCCAAATGCTCATCGCCTCCTATTACATGTGGTTCGACGGCCGGCCGGCAGCCGAGCAATGAGGGGTGTACCTTCTTCACGACGCAGGTGGCCCATTCGCGGGCTCGCGACGCCCTCGCCGCCGAACGCTGGCGGTTGCCCTGGCTGGCGGTTGAGAAGAATTATGCCTTTGAAGGGCTGAAGGGCCGCGTGAGCCTGCTCGACCGCAAAGCTGCCAACGACAAACGCAGTGCCCCGAAACGGACCTACATGGAACTGGCGCACCCGACAGGATTCGAACCTGTGACCTCTGCCTTCGGAGGGCAGCGCTCTATCCAGCTGAGCTACGGGTGCTTTCCGGAATCCGGAAAACGAACCAGCCGGTGAACCGGCAAGTCACGGCTTCTTAGCGGAAGCGGGCGCGGGCTTCAACGGGCAATTGGCGATTGGCGTAGCGACTTGGGCCGGGTGCGTCCAGGCTGCGGCCTACGAGGTTCCCGCCCCCGCCTTCACCGTCCGCCTTCCACGCACCGCCCGCTTCGGCTTCTTGGCGCCCGCCAGTTCGTGCATCGCGTCCAGCTGCATCTGCTGCATTTCGGCGAGCCGCGTCCATTGGCGCGAGATGAGGTAGTCGAGCTTTTCGTGCAGATGGCGCACTTCGAGCTCGGCCTTGAGGTTGACGCGGTAGTCGTTGAAGGAGCGCAGGCGGTCCTTGGACTCCTGCCGCCGCTGGCTCATCATGATGATCGGCGCCTGGATGGCGGCAATGCAGGAGAGCAGCAGGTTGAGCAGGATGAAGGGGTAGGGATCGAAGGCGCTCGACATGCCGGCGACCAGATTGATGCCGATCCACACCAGCAGCACGCTACCAAACGAGATCAGGAACCACCAACTGCCGCCGAAGGCCGCCATGTTGTCGGAGACGCGGTCGGCGAAGGTGCGGTGCTCCTCGAATTCTTCTTCCGAGTTTTCGGAAATCGTGTCCTGCCTGGCGATCGATTCGACCACCTGACGGTCGAGCTCGGAGAATTCGCCGTGCTCCTGCTGCAGCAGCTCCTCCATATAGCGCATGCGGTAGCGGCCGAGCTCGGCGCGGCTGATGCGGGCGCCGGCCGGCAGGTCGGGATGGTCCGAGCGGATGCGGTCGGCGAGGCTCGGGCGCAGCGTGTCGATGCGCACCAGATCGCGCTTGCGGAATTTGCGGCCCGATATCGCCGACGGCTTTTTCTTCGGCTTGCCACGGTGGGCGCCGGGGCCTGCCGGTTCGGAGTCCGGCACTTCGGGCGTGTCGAAGTGTTCGTCCGATACCGGATCGGCCTCCAGCTCACCGACGATCGGCGCCTCGAAATACTCGCCGCCGTCATCGTTCTGATTGTCTGCCGCCTGTTCGGACGTTTTGGGGACGGTGCTCATGGTGGGCTCCTGAGGGTGCTGGGCGACGATAGACAGAGGTGGCGGCGCATAGCCAGCGCCGGGCACGGATTTCGCAGGCCGGACAAGTGTTTTTGATCGGAGAGGCGATGTGGCTGACGGCGGCTCGCCCCTCAGGGAGGGTGGAGACGTTCGAAATTGGCCGGAGCGGGAAGAACTTGCCCGATGTTTGCGCCAATCACCCCCCTCTGTCCTGCCGGACATCTCCCCCTCAAGGGGGGAGATTGGCTGTTGTCCCGGCTTTCGCCAATTTCCACCGTCACAGGAGTGAGCGGAGCGCCGAAGCTGCCAATCTCCCCCCTTGCGGGGGTTGAGGAGCGGTCCGCGCAGCGGGCGGAAAGCCAATTGCTTGGCTTTCCGAGCGACGAACATCCGGCAGGACAGAGGAGGGCGCTGTCCCGCCAACGTGCACAAGGTTCTGCAGGGCGGCGGGCAACAAAAAACCCGCCTTGCGGGCGGGTCACGTTTCCAGTCGATCAATTGGCGCGACTCAGCACCATACCGAAAATAGTAGCATAGCTGCCCTCAGGGTCAAGAAAAAATTCCTATCGATATCCATCCCCGCGCAGCCAAGCGCGATGCTTGCTACCGGCAGCTCGCCCTTCGCAGGCTCAGGGCGTTCGTCGTTCAAAAAGCCAAGCAATTGGCTTTTTGTCCGCTACGCGGACCACTCCTCACTGTTCCGCGAACATCAGCCTGGTCTTGGCGCCGTCCGTGGTCGGCGACAGGCTGCGCTGGATCAGCGCTTCGACATGGTCGTTGCGCTGGCGGGCTGAGTCGGCGCCCATCACCACGACGATCAAATTGCGGCCGTCGGCATTGTAGGAGGTGACGATGTTGAAGCCGGACGCCCTGATGTAGCCGGTCTTGATGCCGTCGACGCCGCGCACGCGGCCGAGCATGTCGTTGTGGCCGCGCACCAGCCGGCCGCGGAACATGAAGTCGCTTTCGGAGAAATAGTGGAACTGCTGGGGAAAGCGCTGATGCAGCGCCATGCCGAGCACCGCCATGTCGCGCGCCGTCGTCATCTGGCCATCGTCGGGCAGGCCCGACGCGTTGCGGAAGGTCGTGCTGGTCATGCCGAGCTGGCGCGCCTTGGATGTCATCATGGCGGCGAACTGATCCTCCGGGCCGC
>NZ_RZRW01000499.1:0-4184 GCF_003998745.1 Mesorhizobium sp. M7A.F.Ca.US.014.04.1.1
GTGTTCAAGATCCCGCCGCGTGCCGAAATCCGCAACACGCTGTCGAATCGTTTTTCGGTCATCGAGGTCGAGGGCCTCGACCGGCCTGGGCTGCTGTCGGAGATCACCGGAACGCTTTCCGACCTGTCGCTTGACATCGCATCGGCCCACATCACCACCTTCGGCGAAAAGGTCATCGACACTTTCTATGTCACCGATCTCACTGGCCAGAAGATAGATAACCCGGCCCGCATCGCCACCATCCGCAATCGGCTGATGGCAACGCTCGAAGGCATCGTGTCCGAACGCGGCGGCAAGTCCAGGGCGGCGGCCGAGTGACAACGACCATCACTTTGTCCCAATTCCGCAGGCAGTTCCCAAAAGCATGAGCCTCGTCAAGAAATTCGCAACGGTCGCTTCCGGCACGCTGATGAGCCGCGCGCTCGGTTTCGGCCGCGAGATGCTGATGGCCGCCGCACTCGGCACCGGACCGGTCGCCGATGCCTTCAACGCCGCCTTCCAGTTTCCCAACACCTTTCGCCGGCTGTTTGCCGAGGGCGCCTTCAACGCCGCCTTCGTGCCGCTGTTCGCCAAGGAGATCGAGACCCACGGCACCGAAGGCGCCAAGCGCTTTTCCGAGGAAGTGTTCGGCGTGCTGTTCACGGCGCTGCTGGCGCTGACCATCATCATGGAATTGTCGATGCCGCTGATCGTGCGCTATCTGGTGGCGCCGGGTTTTGCCGGCACGCCGGGGAAGTTCGACACCACGGTGACGCTGGCGACGATCATGTTCCCCTATCTGATCTGCATGTCGTTGGGCGCGATGATGGCGGGCATGCTGAATTCGCTGCGCCGCTATTTCGCCGCCGCCGTGGCGCCGGTGTTCCTCAACATCATCCTGATCGGCGTGCTCGCCTATGCCTGGTACAAGGGCTCGGATGCCCTCACAGTCGGCTACGGGCTGTCCTGGGGCGTGCTTGCCGCCGGACTGGTGCAGCTGGCGATCGTCTGGGTGGCAGTGCGCCATGCCGGCATCTCGATCGGCTTTCGCCGTCCCAGAATGACGCCCGCGGTCAAGCGGCTGCTGATCCTGGCGCTGCCGGCGGCCATCACCGGCGGCATCACACAGATCAACCAGCTGATCGGCACGGCGATCGCCTCGGCGCAGAACAGCGCGGTGTCCTCGCTCGCCTATGCCGACCGCATCTACCAGTTGCCGCTCGGCGTGGTCGGTGTCGCGGTCGCCATCGTGCTGTTGCCCGAACTGTCGCGCGCGCTGAAGTCGGGCAATCTGATCGAGGCGGCCAATCTGCAAAACCGCTCGGTCGAGTTCACACTGTTCCTGACGCTGCCGGCAGCCGCCGCACTCTGGGTGATGTCGGAGCCGATCGTACGGCTGGTCTATGAGCGCGGCGCGTTCGCCGCCAACGGCTCGACGCCAACGGTGGCGGCGATCCTGGCGATCTTCGGCCTCGGCCTCCCGGCCTTCGTGCTGATCAAGGCATTCACGCCGGGCTATTTCGCCCGAGAGGACACGCGTACTCCGATGATCTTTGCCGCCATCTCGGTGGCGGTGAACGTCACCACGGCGCTGACGCTGTTTCCACGGATGGGCGCGCCCGGCATCGCGGTGGCCTCGGCCGTCGCCGGCTGGGTCAACGCGGTGATGCTGCTCGGCGTCCTGATCCGGCGCGGCCACTGGGGCCGCGACGTGCCGCTGATGAAGCGCATTCCACGTCTGGTGCTGTCGGCTATCGTGATGGGGGCAGCGCTCTATTTTGCCGAGCATTGGTTCGCCGTCAGGCTCGGGCCCGGCTCGCCGCTGGTGGTCAAGGCGACGACGCTGCTGTCGCTGGTCGCGGGTGGGGCGCTGCTGTACTTCATCACGGCGTTTGCCACCGGCGGCGCCGATTTCGGCATGATCCGTCGCAACGTCAAGCGGGGATCTGGCAAGTCGGCGCCACCGATCGCAAAGACCGACCTGGACGAGTAGCGCCCGACACGCTCGCAGCGCCGTCTTGATCGCAGCGCCGTCTTCGTCCATAAGCGCGCCGTCGCAAGACTTTCGCCGCGCGCGGTTTCCAGCCGCGTGATTGGCTCCGAAAAGTCTGCAACTTTTCGGAATCACGCTTATACGGCCCTCCACAAGCCATGAGGACAATCATGACCGCCTTCAAGCCACTCGTCTTTTCCGGTGTCCAGCCGACCGGCAATCTGCATCTCGGCAATTATCTCGGCGCCATCAAGAAATTCGTTGCCCTGCAGGACACCTCCGATTGCATCTATTGCGTCGTCGACCTGCATTCGCTGACAGCCCAACTCGTTTATGAAGACCTGGCCGACCAGACGCGGTCGATCACTGCGGCGTTCCTGGCCTCCGGCATCGATCCGAAGAAGCACATCGTCTTCAACCAGTCACGGGTCATGCAGCACGCCGAGCTTGCCTGGATCTTCAATTGCGTGGCGCGCATCGGCTGGATGAACCGCATGACGCAGTTCAAGGACAAGGCCGGCAAGGACCGCGAGAATGCCTCGCTCGGCCTGCTCGCCTATCCCTCGCTGATGGCTGCCGACATCCTGCTCTACCGTGCCACCCACGTCCCTGTCGGTGAGGACCAGAAACAACATCTGGAGCTCACCCGCGACATCGCGCAGAAATTCAACAACGACTTCTCCGACCGTATCGCAGCGCTCGGCGTCGGCGTCGAGATGCAGGTCGGCGAAGAGACCGTGAACGGCTATTTCCCGCTGACCGAGCCGGTCATCGGCGGGCCGGCGGCGCGCATCATGTCGCTGCGCGACGGCTCCAAGAAGATGTCCAAATCGGACCCGTCTGATCTGTCGCGCATCAACCTGACCGACGACGCCGATGACATCTCGAAGAAGATCCGCAAGGCCAAGACCGATCCGGAAGCGTTGCCGAGCGAGCTGGATGGCCTGGCCGGCCGGCCCGAGGCAGAAAACCTGGTCGGCATCTATGCGGGTCTCGCCGAGATGTCGAAGGCGGATGTGCTCAAGCAATTCGCCGGCCAGCAGTTTTCCGTGTTCAAGCCGGCCTTGGCCGATCTTGCTGTGGAAAAACTGGCGCCGATCGCCAGCGAGATGCGCCGCATTTCGGATGACCGCGCCTATGTCGACGCGGTGCTCAAGGACGGCGGCGAGCGCGCCGGCGTGCTGGCCGAAGCGACGATGAAGACGGTGCGCGACATTATCGGCCTGCTGCAGGGCTGATCGCGACATCGGGTGCACTGGCACAAGGCCGGCGGCTTGCCGCCGGTCCGCCGCAGTGGCAGATTGCGCCGCAAGACACCGAGTAGATAGACATGGTCTCCAAACGCCTCAGCCGCGAAGCCGGCCATCGCAGGAAATTCCTGACGATCATCGACGACACGCCGGAATGCGAGCGTGCCGTCGCCTATGCCTCGAAACGGGCGCAGAGCACCAGCGGCACGCTGGTGCTGCTCTATGTCATCGTGCCGGACGATTTCCAGCATTGGCTGGGTGTCGAGAAGATCATGCGCGAGGAAGCTAACGCCACGGCGCGCGCCGCACTCGACAGCTATGCCAACAAGGTGCGCCAGAAGCTCGGCATCGAGCCCGAGATGGTGGTCCGCGAAGGCAAGCCGACGGAAGAGATTCACAAATTGATCGAGGAAGACCAGGACATCGCCATCCTGGTGCTGGCCGCCGGTGCGGGCAAGGAAGGCCCGGGACCGCTGGTCGGCGCCGTGGCCGGCAAGGGTGCCGCCTTCCCGATCCCGGTGACTGTCGTGCCGCAGAACCTTTCGGACGAGGAAATAGACAGCCTGGCCTGAGGTGTGCTGATTTTCAGGTGATGCCGGCCTGACCTGAATCTCAACACACCTTCGGGCGCGTCCCAGGGGCGCGCAAAAAACATTCCGCCAGCCAGCCATTCCGGCGATGCGTTTCGCTTGAATGTCCAGCCAATTGAGCCTATTTAGAATTGTTCCAAACTAGATGCCCAACCGGGCACGGAGACGGCCATGTTCATCCAGACCGAATCGACGCCAAACCCGGCGACGCTGAAATTCCTGCCCGGCAAGGAAGTGCTTGTGGAAGGCACCGCCGATTTCCGCGATGCCGACAGCGCCGCCGTCGCCTCGCCGCTGGCCGGCCGGCTGTTCGAAATTCCTGGCGTCACCGGCGTTTTCTTCGGCTATGACTTCATCACCGTGACCAAGGAT
>NZ_RZRW01000500.1:0-4184 GCF_003998745.1 Mesorhizobium sp. M7A.F.Ca.US.014.04.1.1
CTCTGCCCGCCTGCGGCGGCGAGGCCGGCGGCGCGGCCTTCGGCGATGGCTTCGGCCGTCGAGAAGCTTCCGGTGAAGGCGCCTGCGCCGATCCAGCTCTGTGTCGGCTCTGGCGGCAGGAAAGCTTGCCGCGCGGCGTTCCATTCCGCCTTGGCGCCGGCCTGGCTGGCCAGATGGATGGTCGGCGACCAGCCGCCGGACATCAGCAGGCAATCGGCATGGATACTGCGTGCATCACCGATGAGTGCCCCATTGGCCATGTCGAAGCGCTGCAGCTTGAGGCCGGACAGCGCCTTGCCGCCTTCGGTGGCGACGACGGCATGGCCGGCAAAGATCTCTGCCTCGGCTTCCGCGGCCAGCTTGCGCATCTCCGGCGAAAGTTCCGGCCTGACATCGGCGATGGCGACGACCGCGGCGCCGGCCTTCTTCAAGGCGACAGCCGCCCGATAGGCGCTGTCATTGTTGGTGAACAACGCGATCCGCTCGCCCGGCAGCACGCCGAATTCGTTGGCATAGCGCTCGGCGGCATGCGCCAGCATCACGCCTGGCCGGTCATTGCCGGGGAAGATGAGCGGCCGCTCGAACGCACCAGTGGCCAGGACCACGGATTTGGCGCGGATCGCCCAATAGCGATGGCGCGGCTCGCCCTTGCCGGGGTGCTCCTTGTGGTCGCTGACCCGTTCGAGCGCCGCAAGCGTGTTGTTGTCGTAGTAACCCCACACCGTGGTGCGCGGCAGAAGCCGGACATTGTCGCGGCCTGCGAGCTGGGCGACGGTGCGCCGCGCCCAATCGGCGGCAGGCGCGCCATCGATCGTTTCCTCGGACCAGTTGGCCGAACCGCCGAAATGCGGCTCGAGATCGGCCAGCATGACGCGCGCACCCTGATCGGCGGCGGCCTTGGTGGCCATCAGGCCGGCCGGCCCCGAGCCGACGACCAGCACGTCGCAAAAGGCGTTCATGCGTTCGTAGCGGGCCGGGTCTTTCGCCGATCCGGCACTGCCGAGACCGGCTGCGCGGCGGATGAAGTGTTCGCAGAACATCCAGAAACGCGTGCCCTTGAGCGGGCCGAACACCGGTCCCATGAAGGTCTTGTAGTAGAACCCGGCCGACAGGATCTTGCCGCCGAGCTGGTTGACGGCGTTGATGTCCCAGGCAAGCGAGGGAAAGCGGTTCTGGCTGATGGCAACCAGCCCGTCATGGATCTCGACCATGGTCGCTGGAATGTTGGGCTCGCGAACCTCGCCCTTCAGCACCGTCACAAGCGCGTTGGGTTCCTCGACGCCTGCGGTGAGCAGGCCGCGTGGGCGATGGTATTTGAACGAACGCCCGTACAACGTGACGCCCTTGGCCAGCAGGGCTGACGCCAGCGTGTCGCCGGCATGGCCGGTGTAGGCCGTGCCATCGAAGGTGAAGCGGATGGTTTTCAGCCGGTCGATGCGGCCGCCGGTGTCGGCACGGCGCGGGCTCATGCCTTGTCCTCCGCCTTGCGGCGCGCGGCCGGCCCATGATCGCCCCGCGCAAAGGCAACGCTGGAAATCTCATGCGTCAGCGTGTTGCGCACGACCTTGAGATGCGCGCGGCAGCCGCCGGAATGTTGCCAGATCTCATTGTGGTCGCCGGCCGGATTCAGCCGGTCATAGACATAGGCGTTCCACGCCTCGAAATTCTGCGAGGCGGGGTCGGGACGCTCACGATTGCCGTCACCCTGATAGGTGAACTCGATGACGTCGCGCGGGCCGCAATAGGGGCAAGTGATCAACATTGGACTCTACCTATTGCCTAATGCAGCCGCGGGTTTGCACCCTGGCCCTTGTCGTCGATCACCAGCCCGCGGTGGAAGCGGTCGAGCGTGAAGGGCGCGTTGAGGTCGTGCGGCTGGTCCTTGGCGATGGTCCAGGCGAAGCACCAGCCGGAAGCCGGCGTCGCCTTGAAGCCGCCATAGCACCAGCCGCAGTTGAGATACATGCCAGGCAGGGGGCCGGCGGTGATGATCGGCGAGCCGTCCATCGACATATCGCAAACACCGC
This sequence comes from Mesorhizobium sp. M7A.F.Ca.US.014.04.1.1, assembly GCF_003998745.1. Lineage (NCBI taxonomy): Bacteria > Pseudomonadati > Pseudomonadota > Alphaproteobacteria > Hyphomicrobiales > Phyllobacteriaceae > Mesorhizobium > Mesorhizobium sp. M7A.F.Ca.US.014.04.1.1. Next base: position 2,028 of record NZ_RZRW01000500.1, read on the forward strand.
CCCAGGAGCGCAGCATGCGCACGCGCGCGAGTCCCGGAAACAACGCCAGCATTTCACTCATCACCTCGTCGACGACAGGCAGATTGCCGCGCTGGGCGTAGCTGTTGTAGCCGTCGATGTCGCCGCCATAGATGAGGCCGCCCTTGTCCGACTGCGACATGTAGAAATGGCCCATGCCGAAGGTGACGACCGTGTCGATGAAGGGCTTCAGCGATTCCGTGACGAAGGCCTGCAGCACATGGCTCTCGATCGGCATCGTCTCGATGCCGGCCATCTGCATGACGCGTCCGGTGCTGCCGGCGACCGCCACGGCCACCTTCCTGGCGCGGATGTCGCCGCGCGAAGTGGTGACGCCTGATATGCGGTCGCCGTCGCGCAGGAAGCCGGTGACCTCGCAATTTTCGATGATGTCGACGCCGCGCCTGTCGGCGCCGCGCGCATAGCCCCAGGCCACCGCATCGTGGCGGGCGGTGCCGGCGCGGCGCTGCATCAGGCCGCCGACCACCGGGAAGCGAGCGCTGTCGGAGATATCGAGCGCCGGAATCAGGCGTTTGATCTCAGCCTTCGTCATCAGTTCGGCATCGACGCCGAGATGGCGCATGGCGTTGCCGCGCCTTGCATAGTCGTCGAACTGGGCCGGCGTGTGCGCCAGGTTCAGGCAGCCGCGCTGCGAGAACATGACATTGTAGTTGAGCTCGTGCGACAGGTTCTCCCACAGCTTCATCGAGTGTTCGTAGAAGCGGGTGTTGGCAGGCAGCAGATAATTCGAGCGCACGGCCGTGGTGTTGCGGCCGACATTGCCGGAACCGAGCCAGCCCTTTTCCACAACGGCGACATTGGTGATGCCGTGTTCCTTGGCAAGATAATAGGCGGTCGCCAGCCCATGACCGCCGCCACCGATGATGATGACGTCATAGGACGCCTTCGGGTCAGGCTTGCGCCATGCCGGCTTCCAATCCTTGTTTCCCTTGAGCGCGTTCGCGAGCAGCGAAAAGGCCGAGTACTCTGCCATTGATGTCATCCGGTTCGGGCGATGCGGCAGACTATAGAGCAGGCCGCATCCGCAAAGCCAATATTGCGCCATCGCCTTTCGACTGGCCGACGCCCGGGATGGGATCACTCGGCGTGAGTGATCGGTTGGGGCCAATGATCGGATGGGCTCGCGATACGACGGCTTGCCCCATGATAGGGCCGTCTTTATCAAGGACAGGCTTTCAAATTGCCTTTGCCGCCGATGAGTCGCCAACAAATCATGCTTTTCCGATTGCTTCGTCTCATCCTGGTACTCACGCTGGTCGTTTCGGCGCCGCTTTCGTTTGAGGCGATGGCGCAAGCGCTCGGCCAGGGCTCGGCCGGTTTGGTCACCGATCAGCAAAAGGTCATCCAGGATCTAACGGCCAAGACGGACGATCTCGAGAAGAAGATACAGCAGGACGGTGAGGACGATGCCTCACTCGTGGAGATCCGTCTGCAGCTGGAGGACCTGTCGCGGGCGGCACTCACCAGTGCGCTGGTATTCCGCTCGCGGCTCACCGAGATCAACAATCGCATCGAGGTGCTGGGTCCTCCACCGGCGGCGGGCCAGCCGCAGGAGCCCGACATCGTGACGGGCGAGCGTCAGGCGCTTGCATCGGAAAAGGCCGAGATCAACGCGGTCGTTGCCAGCGCACAGAACCTGTCGATCCGCATCAGCGGGCTGATCGACAAGATCGGCAATATGCGCAGCGAGCTGTTCCGCAATCTTTTGACCAAGCGCTACGTGCTGTCGGATGCGCTGAGCCCGCAGGTGTTTTCCGACGCCCGCGACGAGTTCGGCAATCTCTACAAGGCGGTGTCGTCCTGGTTGAGCTTTGCCTTCAAGTTCAAGTTCCAGGCGATCCTGGCGGCAACCTTCGTGGCGCTCGGGCTGGCGCTGGTGCTGCTGGTTGGCGGCAGGCGTCTGTTCGGGCGGGTGTTCGAAGCCGACCCCACCAATGAGGACCCATCCTATCTCAGCCGCCTTTCGGTGGCCTTCTGGTCGACCTTGCTGCCGACGCTGGCGGTTGCCGCCTTTCTTGGATCGACGATTTTCTTTTTCAATTATTACAATGTGTTGCGCGGCGACATTGGGCTCTTCCTCAACGCGCTGGCGACCGTCATCGGCGTGGTGTTCTGCGT
>NZ_RZRW01000050.1:0-17858 GCF_003998745.1 Mesorhizobium sp. M7A.F.Ca.US.014.04.1.1
GGCGCCCGCCGCGATCGCCGCTCCCAGCGCGCCGGTTTCGCGGCTGCGCGCCACGGTGACGGGCACGCCGAGCACATCGGCGAAAATCTGCGGCCAGACGCTGCTGCGCGAGCCGCCGCCGGACAACACCACCTGGTCGAAATCGGCGCCCGCTTTGTGCAAGGTCTCGACATGGCGCTTGTGCTCGAAGGCGACCCCCTCGAACAGCGCACGCAGCAGATGGGCTCGGCTGTGCCAGCCGGCGATGCCGTAGAAGCCGGCGCGCGCATGGCCATTCTGCTGCGAGCCATAAAGGAAGGGATGATAGATCGGGATGTCGCTGTTGGGATCGACGGACGCCACCAGTTCGCTGCACAATTCGAATGGCGACTTGCCGGCTTCGCCGCCATGTTCGAGGAATTCGCGAACGATCCATTCGAGATTGGCGGCCGAGGTGGCACTGGATTCGATCGCCAGATAGCGCTGGCGATCGAAAGTCGACAGCATGAAGATCGAAGGGTCGCGGATCGGCTTGTCGGTGATGACCTGGTTGATGCTCCAGGTTCCGGCGATGACCGAGGCGGCACCGGTTCTGGTCACGCCCGAACCGACCGCGCTGGCGACGACATCGAACAGCCCGGCAACGACCGGCGTGCCGGCGCGCAGTCCCGTCAGGGCCGCCACCTCCGCGCTGACATGGCCGGCAATGTCGGCCGATTCCAGCACTGGCGGCAGTAGGTCCATGCAATCGCCGAGCCCATAGGCGGCAAGCAGGTCCGGCTCGTAGCGGCGGTCCTGCATCTGCAGCAGGCCGCAGCCCGACATATCTGAAGTATCGCTGCTGCGCGCACCTGTCAGGCGGTTGACGACGAAATCCTTGCACAAGAACACAGTTCCGATGCTGGCAAACAAAGCCGGCGAAAAGCGCTTGAGCCAGGCAAGCAGGGTCGGCGTCTGCGCCGCCCACGGCCGCTGCAGGCAATGTGCGTAGGTGCGGTCGCCGACATTCTGTTCTGCCCATTCGGCAACGATGTCGACGGCGCGTGTGTCGAGCGACTGGATGCCGATCAATGGCGCGCCCGCACGATCGAGCGCGTAGAGCCCGTTGCCATGGCCGGCGCAGCCGATGGCGACGATCTCGCCGGCGTCGATACCGGCTTCAGCGATGCATTGACCAATGACCGAGACCGCATTGCGCCAGAGTTCGTCGAGGTCGCGTTCGACATGTCCGGGCTTTGGCATGGACGAGCGGCCGTCACGGGCGGCGAATGCCAGTTCGCGGCCCGACAGGTCGAAGAGGATGGCCTTGATGACGGTGTTGCCGGCATCGAGACCGAGGATATAGCTTGCCATTGGCGCCTCCCGAGGCCGCAGCCTATGCCTGGTTGTACAGATCCCAGGCTGCGCCGCCATCGGCATCGTCGTGAATGATTGCCATCAGCCCGCGCACGACAGCGCTCGGGTTGGCATGCTGGTAGATGTTGCGGCCATAGACCATGCCAAGCGCACCCTGTGCCATCAAGGCGGCCGACTTGTCGAACACGGCACGCAGATCCTCCTTGCCGCCGCCGCGCACCAGCACCGGGCAGCGCGCCGCCTCGACAACGCGGTGGAAGTCGTTGGGATCGGTGGTCGGGTCGGCCTTGACGATATCGGCACCCATCTCGCGGGCAAGCCGGGTCAAGGTGACGATCTTATCGGCGTCGCCGTCGACCATGTAGCCGCCATGCTCGGTGACCGGCAGCATGGCCAGCGGCTCGATCATCAGCGGCAGGCCGTATTTCTCGCAATCGGCGCGCACGCGGGCGATGTTCTGCACGCATTGCCGGAACAGGTCCGGCTCGTCGGGTAGCATGAACAGATTGACCACGACGCAAGCCGCATCCATCTCGATGGCGCCAAGCAAGGGCTCGGCTTCGTTCTGCAGCACCGCCCACATCGCCCGGTGGCGTATCCTGTTATAGGGATTGCCCATGTCGATGCGCATCACCAGCGCCGGCTTGTCCTTGCCAGGCACGGCCTGCAGCAGGTCGGCCTGGCCGTAGTTCATCTGGATGGCGTCGGGGCCGGCCTTGACCAGCTGGTTGACCACGCTGGCCATGTCTTCCAGCCCGGCAAGGAAACTCGGCTCGTTGCAGACGCCATGATCGATGGCGACGTCGAGGCAGCGGCCGCCGCCGAACAGCCGGTTCATACGGACTTTCTTGTTTACGCGCATAGGGCGCTCCTTTGATGTGTCTGGAGGTCGATGCCGTGCCGGTCGGCCAGCAAGGCGAGGAAGGTCGAGCGCTCGGTGGCAGCCTCGCTGGCGCTCCAGTCCTTGTGCGCCGCCAGCATGTCGAGAACGGCGTTGACGAGGTCGAAGCTGAGACCGCCTGAAATGGCGATGGTGGTGCGGCGCAAGAACAGGTCGGCAAGGCACTCGACCTGCTCGCGCTCGATGATGCGCCCCATCTCGCTTGCCGAATAGTCCGACTGCGGCAGCATCTGTTCGCCCGCCGGGTGCGAAACGAAATCCCTGGCCGACGTGCCATAGCGCTGCAGAAGCGTTTGCGCGCGCTCGACCGTCAGGCCATGCTCGGCGGCGAATGACGCGCACCAGGCGTCCGGGTCGGCCGGAAAATCACGGCCGCCACCGATGGCCATGTCCTGCGTGCCCTGGCTGCGCGCGAGGCCGAGCCGCTTCAGTGCCATGTCGGCGGCCAGCGCTCCAAACGAACGGAAGGTGGTCCACTTGCCTCCGACCATGCACAGTGTCGCCGGCAGGTGCCCGCTCGCTTCTACGAACTCGCAAAAATGATCGCGCGGTATGCGGCTGGTAAAACTGTCCTCGCTGGCGGGCAAGGGTCGCACGCCGGCGAAGCGGAACACGATCTGGTTTTCAGCTACTTTGATCGAGGGGAATACAAAGGCGAGCGACTGCAGGATGTAGCGCTGCTCGTCCTCCTCGCAACGCACCTTGTCCGGATCGTCGACCCGGATGTCGGTCGAGCCGATCAGCACCTTGCCGAGATAGGGAAACAGGATGCAGATGCGCCCGTCCTCGTTCTCGTAATAGACCATATGGCCGCCGAGCGCGTCGAACAGTTCTGCATTGTCGACGATGAGATGCGAGCCCTTGGTGCCGCCCATCATCGTCTGCGCCGCCGCCCCGATGGCCTTGTTGGTCAGGTCGATCCAGCCGCCAGTAGCGTTGATGACCAATTGCGCCCGTACCGGCAGTTGTTCGCCCGTCAGCGTGTCGGTAATGGCGAGGCTATCACCTGTCGACGATACCTGAGCGTAGTTCAAGGCGCGGGCGTTCGCCGCGCTCGCCGTGGCGTCCAGCAGCATCTCCAGGCCGAGGCGTTCGGGCCGGCTCACCCAGGCGTCGTAGTAGGTCGCCGAATTGCGGATCGCCGGATTGATCGCCGGCCATTTTTTCAAGGTTTCGGCGCGGCCCCTGAACCTGTGCGTCGGCATCAAACGCCGTGCGGCGGTGAACAGGTCGTACATGGCAAGGCCGGTCTTGATGACCAGCGCACCACGCCGGCTCGGCCGCCGCGTCAGACCCAGGAAACGCACCGCACCGTTGGCAAGGCCGGAGAAAATGTCGAAGATCGGCACCGTCGTCGGCAACGGGGCCACATAGTGCGGGGCATTCCTCAGCAGCCGGTCACGTTCGAGCAGCGATTCGCGCACCAGTTTGAATTCGCCGTTTTCGAGATAACGCAGGCCGCCATGCACCATGCGTGAAAGGGCGGCACTGGCGCCGCTGCAATAATCGCCCTTTTCCGCCAGCACGACATCGACGCCTTGCAGCGCCAGTTCGCGAAAGACGCTGATGCCGTTGATGCCGCCACCGATGACGAGCACGGCGATATCAGGCCGGTCGCGCAGACCGGCTAACGTATGGCTACGGTTCATCGGGGCTGTTGCCTTTTTTCTCAGGCATCCATCGCAGTGAGATGCGCGGCTGCCGCGGCGTCGATTGCCGCAAGCTCGCCTGCCGCAAGCGTGATCTCCCCGGCCCGTGCATTGTCGAGCGCCTGTTCGGGATTGCGCGCGCCGCACAGGGCGAAGGTGATGCCCGGCTGGGCGAGCGTCCAGGCGATGACGATCTGCGCGGTCGACGCCTGGTGGCTCTCGGCGATAGGGGCGATGGCCTCTTTCAGCTTTGCCACCTTCTGCCGGTTGGCCGTGGAAAAGCGCGGGTTGTCCTTGCGCTGGTCGTCGCCGCCGAATGTGCGGCCGGGGTCGACCGTGCCGGTGAGCAGCCCCAGCGCCAGCGACGAATAGCTGAGCGTGGCGATGTCATGGCGGCGAGTGATCGGCAGCAGGCTGCTCTCGATGTCGCGGTCGATCATCGAATAGCGCTCCTGGATCGCATCGAGCTGGCCGGCATCGATATAATGGCCGAGATCCTCGGCGCTGATATTGCTGACGCCGATGGCGCGGATCTTGCCGGCTGCCTTGAGCTTTTCCAATACCGCCATCGTCTCGGCGATCGGCGTCGTCGGGTCCTGCCAATGGGTGATGTAGAGGTCGATATGATCGGTGCCGAGACGCCGCAGGCTCTGCTCGACCTCATAGGCGATGCCGTCGGCGCCGAGATAGCGATGCACTGGCTTGTCGTCCTGGTCGAAGAAATGCCCGCCCTTGCCCGAATGCCAGTTCAGCCCGCATTTGGTCGCGATCACCACCTTGTCGCGCTTGCCCTTGATGGCGGTGCCGACGATCGCCTCGCTGCGGCCAAGACCGTAGGCCGGCGCTGTGTCGATCAGGCTGAGGCCGGCATCGATCGAGGCTTCGATCGCCCGCACCGACTCCTTTTCGTCGGTGCCGCCCCACATCCATCCGCCAATCGCCCAGGTGCCCAGGCCCACGGCCGACGCCGATATGCCGGACTTGCCGATCTGCCGCTGGATCTGTCGAGAATTCATGCTGCCTCCTGTTCGGCCAGCTCGAGGATCTGGAGCCCCGTGGCCTCGTCCGTGACGATGGTGTCGAGATGATTTCCGCGCATTGCGGCGAGGATCGGCGCGACCTTGCTGGCGCCACTTGCAATGCCGATCGAGCGCGGGATGGTCGCGAACTCGTCAAGCGTCAACGAGACCAGCGAACGGTTGAGCGAGTAGTTGCAAAGCTTGCCCCGGCGATCGATGAGATGGGCGAGCAGCTCGCCTGTTGCCCCGGACTTCTCGATCGCCTGGCGATCGGCATTCGAGGACGGATGCAAATCGTAGTAGCTGGAATCGTCGGTCAGGATGGAGCCGACACCCACCACCGCGACATCGGCCTCGCGCGCCTTGCGAAACACGTCGGCGACGGAGCTGATGCCCATCAGCATCTCGCGCTGCTGCGCGGTGTCCGCAAACAACGGCGCATGGATCTGGTAGGCGCGGCCGCCGAGCTTGTCGGCCATCAGCGAGGCGACGTGGTTGACATCGGTGTAGTGCTTGCCCTGCACCAGCCCGGTGGCGGGAATGATTTCGACGTCGTAGCGGCGCCCCGGCTTGAGACCGGCGACCAGCGCGCTGACGCCCTTGCCGCCGGTGATCGAAATGGTGTCGCCGTCCTTGATGGTGTCGAGCAGCAGCCCAGCCGCCGCCTCGCCGACCCGCTGCAGGGCGGTGTGCGGATTTTCGGAGACCGACGGCACCACCATCGCCCGCTCGATGCCGCCCAGCGCCACCAGCCGCGCTTCCAGGTCGACCAGATGATCGATCGGCGACTTGATCTTGATCTCGACGAGACCGAGCTGGTGACCGCGCTTGATCAGCCGGTTGACGGTCGCGTGCGAGATGCCGAGTTCCCCGGCGATCTCGGCCTGGGTCTTGCCTTCGACATAATGCAGGACAAGCGCCTGGTGCATCTGACGAACAGCGGCGATGTCGTCGCGGGTGTTGGGAGGGGCCATGGTCTTGTTTCGCCGCCTTTGAGGTTCAGGACTTCTTGCGGTGCAGGAAGTGATCGATCGACACCGCTGCCAGCAGGATGCATCCCTTGATCATGTCCTGCCAATAGACCGAGACATCGAGCAGGATAAGCGAGCTCGTCACCACCGACAGCAGAGCCATGCCGAGGATCGCCCCGAAGATGGTGCCCGAGCCGCCATTCAGCGAGGCGCCGCCGATGACGGCCGCGGCGATGATGTTGAGCTCCATGCCGGCGCCGAAGGTCGGCGTCGCCGCGCCGAAGCGCGCCATGTAGATGACGCCGGCCACTCCGGCGAGGGTCGAGCACAGCACCGTGACCCAGAACTTCACCTGATTGGTCCTGATGCCGGAGAACTGCGCGGCCTTCTCGTTGGAGCCGGTGTAGAAAACCTTGCGGAAGGCCGTGGCGCGACGCAGCAGGAAGTCGAAGATCGCCACCACGACGATGAAGATCAGGATGACATAGGGGATGTTGTTGAAACTGCCCTGGCCGATGGCCTTGAAGGCCGGCGGCAAGGTGAACAGCGACAGCGGCGTGCCCTTGGTGACCACCAGGCACATGCCGCGCACGATGACCATGGCGGCCAGCGACGTGATGAAATGATTGAGCCCTATCACGGTCACGAAGAAGCCCATGGCCGCGCCGATCAGCGCGCTGACGCCGATGCCGATCAGGCTTGCCGTCCAGGGATCGAGCCCGGCGAGGAACAGCGCACCCGAGACCACCATCGAGAAACACACGACGGAGCCGACGGAAAGGTCGATGCCGCCAACGATGAGCAGGACGGTCATGCCGACGACGACGATGCCTTCGATGGAGAAGCTCATCAGCATGGCGCGGAAATTGCCCCATGTCAGGAAGTGCGGCGAGGCGAAGCTCATGGCGATGCACAGCGCCAGGATGATGACGATCAGCCCGGCCTCGCGCATCGAGGCGAGGTGAGCGAAGTTGATGCGCCGCCCGGCGGACTTGATCTCGGCGTGCACGAGCGCTTCTCCTGATTCCCTAGGCGACATTCTGGGCCTGCCTTTGAATTGAACTGTCCTGGACGCCCGAGGCGAGCATGATGATGGCTTCTTCACCGAGCTCGCTGGCGGCGAGTTCGCCGGCGATCCTGCCTTCGCGCACCACAAGAACGCGGTCGCACAAGCCAATCAGCTCCGGCAGTTCGGACGAGATGATGATGACGCCGACACCGCTGCCGGCTAGCTGGCGCAGCAGCCGGTGAATCTCGACCTTGGCGCCGACATCGATCCCGCGCGTCGGCTCGTCCATGATGATGACCTTGGGACTGACGGACAGCTGCTTGGCGATGGCAACCTTCTGCTGGTTGCCACCGCTCAGCGTCGACACAGTGGCCTCGATGCCGGCCATGCGCACGCCGAGCCTGCCGGTCAGCTCCCGCGCCTGACGATCCTCGGCCTTGCGGTCGAGCAGGCCGAGGCGCCCGGTGAGCCGGCCGAGGTCGAGCGCCGATATGTTCGCCGCGATCGGCAGATCGAGGAACACGCCGGAGCCTTTGCGATCCTCAGAGAGATAGACCAGCCCCGCCTTGACCGCATCGCCATAACTGCGCAGCCGCAGCTGCTTTCCGTCGAGCGCGACGGTTCCAGAGGTCATTGGCCTGAGGCCGCAGACCGTCTGTGCGATCTCGCTGCGGCCGGCGCCGATCAGGCCGCCTATGCCCAGAATTTCGCCAGCGCGAAGCTGCAGATCGACGTCGGCGAAGCGGCGCCCATCGGAAAGCCCCTCGACCGACAGGAGAAGGCGCCCAGGCTCTTGCGGCGCCAGCTTGTCGGGATAGAGCTGGGTGATTTCGCGGCCCACCATTTTGCGCACGACATCGTCGGGTGAAACGGCGGCTATCGCATCGGTCGCCACGTAGCGGCCGTCGCGGAAGACGGTGACGCGGTCGCAGAGCGAGAAGATCTCGGCCATGCGGTGGCTGATATAGACCACCGAAATGCCACGTTCCCTAAGCCCGCGCACGATCGAGAACAGGCGTTGCGCTTCGCTTTCGGTGAGTGCGGCGGTCGGCTCGTCGAGCATCAGCACCTTGCAGTCGAGCGTCAGCGCCTTGGCGATCTCGACGAGCTGCTGGTTGGAAATGGAGAGGTCGGCGACCCTGGTGTGCACCGGAATGGGCGCGAGCAGGTCCATGACCTTCTGGGCGTCAGCGTAGAGCTTCTGGAAATTCATCAGCGGTGCGCGCCGGCTGTTGATCGCGGCCATGTAGATGTTTTCGGCAACCGTGGCGTCCTGGCACAGCGCGATCTCCTGGTGGACAAGCGCGATGCCGAGACGTTGGGCGGCCGCGGGCGAGTGGATCGAAACACGCTCGCCATCGATCAGGATGTCGCCCTCGTCGGGCTGCAATACACCGGCGATCATGTTCATCAGCGTCGACTTGCCGGCGCCGTTCTCGCCGCACAGCGCATGGATTTCGCCGCGCCGCAGCTCGAACCGCACGTCGTTCAGTGCCTTGACCGGGCCGAACGCCTTGGACAGACCGCGGATTTCAAGAATGGGCGACTGGGTCACGCCATGCTCCTGCGATGCTTGCGGGGGAGGAAGGAGGCCGAAGCCTCCTTCCCGGTTGGTCCGGCCTTGTGGAGGCCGGGGCGGCGATCGAGACTATTCCTCGATGCCCTTGGTGCCGCGACGCTTGAGGTACTTGTCCCAGTAGAAGTCGTCCGCATTGTCCTTGGAGACGATGGAGAAGCCATTGTCGACGAAGGGCACGCTCATCGGGTTGAAACCCGAACGCTTGGCGTCGTTCATCGGATCGATCAGGCCGGGATGCTTGGCCATCCACAACAGCATGAAGCCCATATAGCCCTGCATGCCCTGGTTGGGATTGACCGAGCCGAAGATCTCGCCGGCCTTGATCATGTCGAGGATCTTGGCGTTGACGTCGGCGAGCATGACGCGGATCTTGCCGCCGCCTTCCTTGGCGGCCTGGGCAGCACCGATGGCCGAGTTGGCCTCCGGCATGAACACGGCGCCGAGGTCCGGATGCGCCTGGGCCAGGCTCAAAACCGCCTGATAGGCCTTGGTCGGATCCTGGTTCGAAGCGGCGCGGCCGACGAGCTTCATGTCGGGCCATTTGGCTTCCATGCGGGCAACGAAGGCGTTGACGCGCTTGTCGTGGTTGTCCTGGCCGGGATTCTCCAGCACCGCATATTCGCCATTGCCATCCATCGCCTTGGCAACGGCGTCGGCGGCATAGGTGCCTTCGGCATTGTTGTCGGAGGTGATGTAGGAGACGCGCTTGGAATTCGGCGAGTCGGCGGCGAAGGTCACCACCGCGGTGCCCTGCTCGATGGCGCGGTTGATCGGCTCGATGAACGGATCGGAGTTCATCGGGTGTACCAGTATGCCGGCCGGCTTCTGCGCCAGTGCCTGGTCGAAGGTGGCGATCTGCTTGTTGACGTCGTATTCCGGCGTACCCGTATAGGCGGTCTCGCAGCCGAACTGCCGGCCGGCCTGCTTGAACATTTCATAGACCGGGAACCAGTATTCGACGCCCGAGACCATCACGTTCATGACGTATTTTTCACCCGGCTCGCATTTGAACGGGTTAGGGGTTTCGGCGCGTACCTGCATCGACCCGAAGCAGGTCGATGCAGCCGCCGCGATTGCGAGCGTGCTCAGAAATTTGCGCAAGTTTCCTCCCTTGGCCGAAGCCATCCTCAATGACCGTTGCAGGCACTCAGTGAGCGCTGCCGTATGGATTTGATGATGCCGACCTTCCTCCGAAAGCCGACGATCGGAACATTACAGCCCGGGCGCGCATTGTCAATATAATTCACATAGTGAAATATATTTCATAGCCTACTTCAAGGGGATTCCTACGCTCCGGTCGACGAGGCTGGGCGCGGCCGCCAAGATGCCGTACGGGCTGGGCAAGGCCTTACCGGCCTTTGGCCGCGAAACCGGAGAGGGTGGTGGAATATCCGCACGGGGGCTCGCATGGTACCCTCCCGCCGGCCGCGTCTTTATCGCCTGAAGCCCCCGATCCTGTCTTTGATAGATCTGTTCCGGGCGCAGCGTGACGCTCTCCATATGTCCGCTTGGCCAGAAAGTCGGCTGCAGCTTCGGCTTCGCTTTCGGGGGCCTGAGCCTGGGCAGATCGATGGCCACCCCAGCCGCATATCAAAACGGCGCGCGGGCATTTGTGGCTGGCGGGCTGTTTTTGATGTTGGTTTTGGGGAGAGGATTTGCGTTTTCTGTCTGGCGGCTTGGCTTGGCTGGTTGCGGGCGCCTGATGACAGGCCGGCAGCACAGCACGGCACAAAACAAAAAGCCCGCACGATGGCGGGCTTTTTTGAATTTGGTTGCGGGGACAGGATTTGAACCTGTGACCTTCAGGTTATGAGCCTGACGAGCTACCGGGCTGCTCCACCCCGCGTCAATTTTTGTGTAAGCCGAGGCCTACAGATAGGTATATGGCTGACCAAATGAAAGGGCCGCTTACGCGGCCCGTGATCCCTTGGCGGGCCATTTCATAAAGAGAAGATTTTTCTCCATCCGATTTGGATGTGAGATCAACGTGCGTTTGGCAGACCTGGCAGCGACCTACTCTCCCGCGTCTTGAGACGAAGTACCATCAGCGCTGGAGCGTTTCACGGCCGAGTTCGGAATGGGATCGGGTGCAGCCGCTCCGCCATAACCACCAGGTCGGCAAAACGCACGTTGTTCGAGAAGCTTTTGAGCGAAGGCGCACAAAGAGACATCGGCAGCGGAGCTGTCGGGTGCCTCTCGGGGCTGTTCGCTGGTCTTTGTGTGCCTTTACGGTTCTTGGTCTGGCGCCTTTCGAAGCGAAGCTTCGCAAGGTCGACCGACCGTCGGCGCTGATGCGCCGCACCCACGTAGCGCCGCCCGCAGGGCGGAACAAGCGTGAGTGAGAACAGACCATCTGACTTTGTCAGATGGGCATAAGGAATGAGAACGATCAAGCCGATCGAACTATTAGTACCGGTAAGCTTCAAGCGTTGCCGCTCTTCCACACCCGGCCTATCAACGTGGTCGTCTTCCACGGTTCTCAGGGAATACTCGTTTTAAGGTGGGTTTCCCGCTTAGATGCCTTCAGCGGTTATCCCGTCCGGATATAGCTACCCTGCTATGCGGCTGGCGCCACAACAGGTCCACCAGAGATCCGTCCATCCCGGTCCTCTCGTACTAGGGACAGATCCTTTCAATATTCCTACACCCACGGCAGATAGGGACCGAACTGTCTCACGACGTTCTGAACCCAACTCACGTACCGCTTTAAATGGCGAACAGCCATACCCTTGGGACCTGCTCCAGCCCCAGGATGCGATGAGTCGACATCGAGGTGCCAAACAACCCCGTCGATATGGACTCTTGGGGGTCATCAGCCTGTTATCCCCGGCGTACCTTTTATCCGTTGAGCGATGGCCCTTCCACGCGGGACCACCGGATCACTATGACCGACTTTCGTCTCTGCTCGACTTGTCAGTCTCGCAGTCAGGCAGGCTTATGCCATTGCACTCAGCGAACGATTTCCGACCGTTCTGAGCCCACCATCGCGCGCCTCCGTTACTCTTTAGGAGGCGACCGCCCCAGTCAAACTACCCACCATACATTGTCCCGGACCCGGATAACGGGCCGCGGTTAGACATCCATAGTAATAAGGGTGGTATTTCAAGGGTGGCTCCACCTGAGCTGGCGCCCAGGCTTCAAAGCCTACCACCTATCCTACACATGCCACTACGAATGCCAATGTAAAGCTATAGTAAAGGTGCACGGGGTCTTTCCGTCTAACCGCAGGAACCCCGCATCTTCACGGGGAATTCAATTTCACTGAGTCTATGCTGGAGACAGCGGGGAAGTCGTTACGCCATTCGTGCAGGTCGGAACTTACCCGACAAGGAATTTCGCTACCTTAGGACCGTTATAGTTACGGCCGCCGTTTACTGGGGCTTCGATTCAGAGCTTGCACCCCTCCTCTTAACCTTCCAGCACCGGGCAGGCGTCAGACCCTATACGTCGTCTTGCGACTTCGCAGAGCCCTGTGTTTTTGATAAACAGTCGCTACCCCCTGGTCTGTGCCACCCTCCTCTACTTGCGTAGAAAAGGGTCACGCTTCTTCCGAAGTTACGCGTGCAATTTGCCGAGTTCCTTCAGCATAGTTCTCTCAAGCGCCTTGGTATACTCTACCAGACCACCAGTGTCGGTTTCGGGTACGGTTTATAAGGAGGAGCTATTTCCTGGAACCACGCAGCAGCCCGTTCAATCCGATAAGATTGGACTACCTCAATGATCCGTCACTACCTCCAAGCCCACGAATATTAACGTGGTTCCCATCGACTACGCGTTTCCGCCTCGTCTTAGGGGCCGGCTAACCCTGCTCAGATTAGCTTTAAGCAGGAACCCTTGGTCTTTCGGCGGGGGAGTCTCTCACTCCCCTTACGTTACTCATGTCAGCATTCGCACTTCTGATACCTCCACCACCCCTCACGGGTATGGCTTCATCAGCTTACAGAACGCTCCGCTACCGCTTGGCCCTTGCGGACCAAACCCTAAGCTTCGGTGTATGGCTTTAGCCCCGTTACATTTTCGGCGCAAAGACCCTTATTTAGACCAGTGAGCTGTTACGCTTTCTTTAAATGATGGCTGCTTCTAAGCCAACATCCTGGTTGTTTTGGGATCCTCACATCCTTTCCCACTTAGCCATAACTTGGGGACCTTAGCTGTAGGTCAGGGTTGTTTCCCTTTTCACGACGGACGTTAGCACCCGCCGTGTGTCTGCCGACTAGTACTCCCAGGTATTCGGAGTTTGGTTAGGTTTGGTAATCCGGTGAGGACCCCTAGCCCATCCAGTGCTCTACCCCCTGGGGTATTCGGTCGACGCTCTACCTAAATAGATTTCGCGGAGAACCAGCTATTTCCGAGTTTGATTGGCCTTTCACCCCTAGCCACAAGTCATCCCGAACTATTGCAACAGTTATGGGTTCGGTCCTCCAGTAAGTGTTACCTTACCTTCAACCTGCTCATGGCTAGATCACTCGGTTTCGGGTCTAATGCGACGAACTGAACGCCCTGTTCAGACTCGCTTTCGCTGCGCCTACACCTAGCGGTTTAAGCTTGCTCGTCACACTAAGTCGCTGACCCATTATACAAAAGGTACGTGGTCACCCAGGACGAACCTTGGGCTTCCACTGTTTGTAGGCAATCGGTTTCAGGTACTCTTTCACTCCCCTTGTCGGGGTGCTTTTCACCTTTCCCTCACGGTACTAGTTCGCTATCGGTCATGCACGAGTACTTAGGCTTGGAGGGTGGTCCCCCCAATTTCAGACAGGATTTCACGTGTCCCGCCTTACTCGAGGACGATTGATTGCATTACGCGTACGGGGCTGTCACCCACTATGGCCCTACTTTCCAGAAGGTTCCGCTTGTCTCTCAATCGCCACTGGCCTGGTCCGGGTTCGCTCGCCACTACTTCCGGAGTCTCGGTTGATGTCCTTTCCTACGGGTACTTAGATGTTTCAGTTCCCCGCGTTCGCCACTTTACCCCTATGTATTCAGGGTAAGTTACCTATTATCGATACTTGGAAACCACAGCAGCAATCCGGCCTTGCGACCTTCTGGCTGCTCTGATTTTCCAAGTACCTTAGGTGGGTTTCCCCATTCGGAAATCTACGGATCAAAGGGTATTCGCACCTCCCCGTAGCTTATCGCAGCGTATCACGTCCTTCATCGCCTGTGCATGCCAAGGCATCCACCAATTGCCCTTAAGACACTTGATCGTTCTCATTGCCAATGCCCACCCGCGCAATCCCGAAGGGATTGTCGCTTCAGCCTTCCCCTTACGGAGTTGGCATCCACGCAATTCCAAAGGAATTGTCGCCTGAAGCAGATCCTGTGCGGGATCAAACTTCGATGTCATTGGCACAAAAAGACCAGCTTCTCGAGATCGGTTCGAGGGTGCGGTTAGGCAAGCCCATCATATGCGGGAGATTGAGCGTCTCCCGCGACAAATCACGGC
This sequence comes from Mesorhizobium sp. M7A.F.Ca.US.014.04.1.1, assembly GCF_003998745.1. Lineage (NCBI taxonomy): Bacteria > Pseudomonadati > Pseudomonadota > Alphaproteobacteria > Hyphomicrobiales > Phyllobacteriaceae > Mesorhizobium > Mesorhizobium sp. M7A.F.Ca.US.014.04.1.1. The sequence goes on from NZ_RZRW01000050.1 coordinate 13,910, forward strand.
ATTACTGCCATGAAGTTCGAACAAATCTTCTCTTTACAATGTCAAACAGAACAAGCGGCAAGCCAGACGCTCACCACAAACCTTTTTTACGAATGACTTTTTTTCTGACACCTCATCTCTACTCAACACCAAAGGTAATGGTGGAGCCGGACGGGATCGAACCGACGACATCCTGCTTGCAAAGCAGGCGCTCTCCCAGCTGAGCTACGGCCCCTGATACCTTTTGTAGAGGAGATAGGAAGCCACCCAGCTTCCATCAGAGATGGTGGGCCTGGGAGGACTTGAACCTCCGACCTCACGCTTATCAAGCGCGCGCTCTAACCAACTGAGCTACAAGCCCTAAGCCCCAAGCGCAGATGGTAGCCGGCATCGAGGCAGAGCCTCGCAAGGCCGACAGGCCGTCGCGGCTCGTGCCGCGCCCTCGCGGAGCGCCAGCACCCGAAGGGTGCGACACGGCGCGCGAGCGCAAATCAAAGTCATTCGCTGAAGAAAGAGAAACGAAGGCGGCAGACCCGCTTAAGGTATGCGCGACGGTCAAAGTGACTCTTTGCCGTCTTGTTCCAAGAGAACCAAAAGGCAGAGGCCCATCAGATGAGCGTTTCCATTAAGGTTCTTCCTTAGAAAGGAGGTGATCCAGCCGCAGGTTCCCCTACGGCTACCTTGTTACGACTTCACCCCAGTCGCTGACCCTACCGTGGTCGCCTGCCTCCTTGCGGTTAGCACAGCGCCTTCGGGTAAAACCAACTCCCATGGTGTGACGGGCGGTGTGTACAAGGCCCGGGAACGTATTCACCGCGGCATGCTGATCCGCGATTACTAGCGATTCCAACTTCATGCACTCGAGTTGCAGAGTGCAATCCGAACTGAGATGGTTTTTGGAGATTAGCTCGACCTCGCGGTCTCGCTGCCCACTGTCACCACCATTGTAGCACGTGTGTAGCCCAGCCCGTAAGGGCCATGAGGACTTGACGTCATCCCCACCTTCCTCTCGGCTTATCACCGGCAGTCCCCTTAGAGTGCCCAACTTAATGCTGGCAACTAAGGGCGAGGGTTGCGCTCGTTGCGGGACTTAACCCAACATCTCACGACACGAGCTGACGACAGCCATGCAGCACCTGTCACCGGTCCAGCCGAACTGAAGGTATCCATCTCTGGAAACCGCGACCGGGATGTCAAGGGCTGGTAAGGTTCTGCGCGTTGCTTCGAATTAAACCACATGCTCCACCGCTTGTGCGGGCCCCCGTCAATTCCTTTGAGTTTTAATCTTGCGACCGTACTCCCCAGGCGGAGAGCTTAATGCGTTAGCTGCGCCACCGACAAGTAAACTTGCCGACGGCTAGCTCTCATAGTTTACGGCGTGGACTACCAGGGTATCTAATCCTGTTTGCTCCCCACGCTTTCGCACCTCAGCGTCAGTACCGAGCCAGTGAGCCGCCTTCGCCACTGGTGTTCCTCCGAATATCTACGAATTTCACCTCTACACTCGGAATTCCACTCACCTCTCTCGGACTCGAGATTGCCAGTATTAAAGGCAGTTCCAGGGTTGAGCCCTGGGATTTCACCCCTAACTTAACAATCCGCCTACGTGCGCTTTACGCCCAGTAATTCCGAACAACGCTAGCCCCCTTCGTATTACCGCGGCTGCTGGCACGAAGTTAGCCGGGGCTTCTTCTACGGTTACCGTCATTATCTTCACCGTTGAAAGAGCTTTACAACCCTAGGGCCTTCATCACTCACGCGGCATGGCTGGATCAGGCTTTCGCCCATTGTCCAATATTCCCCACTGCTGCCTCCCGTAGGAGTTTGGGCCGTGTCTCAGTCCCAATGTGGCTGATCATCCTCTCAGACCAGCTATGGATCGTCGCCTTGGTAGGCCATTACCCCACCAACTAGCTAATCCAACGCGGGCTCATCCATCTCCGATAAATCTTTCTCCCGAAGGACGTATACGGTATTAGCTCCAGTTTCCCGGAGTTGTTCCGTAGAGATGGGTAGATTCCCACGCGTTACTCACCCGTCTGCCGCTCCCCTTGCGGGGCGCTCGACTTGCATGTGTTAAGCCTGCCGCCAGCGTTCGTTCTGAGCCAGGATCAAACTCTCAAGTTTTGAAACTTTGATTGGCTTTTATCTGGTCACGCTTTGAATTGACGAGAACATTCACACCTAGACACTCACGTGTCTTGGTAGACTTTATTCTCTCAAAACGTGTCCGCCAAAGTCTCGTTCGAACCTCATACCCCTGGCGGGATAAGAGGTTCAGCAGGACTCTGCCGCCCACGTTTCTCTTTCTTCATTATTCAATTTTCAAAGAACAGACATCACTTCACGCAATGTCGTGGCCCGCTTCGCTTTTGGCTCCGGGGCCGTCCGAGTGTCGCTTACGCGGCTCTCTTGAATTTCGCTAAGGGCAGGCTTAAAAGCAAACTTCTTCGTCGCCAGCGGCGAGCCGCCCTCGTTCGTGAGGCGTATATAGTCGCCACCAACGACAACTGTCAACACACATCGATAATGTTTTTTCGATTTCTCGTAGAGATATCCACCGGGCCGAAATTCATGAGTTGGCTTGGCTGAATTGTGGGCGGCGTTCTAGCGCCTACCATCCCTGTGATGCGTCCCGAGATCGAGGCGCTGATGAGTGCCATCGCACCCGTCGCGCCTTGATGGCTGCGGAGCAATTCTCCACCGAAGCGCCGTTTAGAGCCGGTTCTCGAGCAATTCCGGCGTGATGTTCCGGCCAGCGTAGAAGATACCCAGGATCAGCACCCGCCCACCCTCGACGGCGAAGGCAATGCTGACGGCGCGGCGATAGCCAACAATCCGCAGCCCCGGCATGATCTCGACCCGCTCGGTGCCCCGCTGTGGAAAAGTCGACGGCCGAGACAATGGTCACGGATACCCGCAATGAAATTCCGGGCGATCGCCGGCGACGCACGTCCGGCTAGGTCATCGTAGAGTTGCTCCAGCTCCGACTCGGCCTTGGAGTGGAAGACAATCCGATACTCTATCCCCTACTTGGCTTTCGCCTGCTTGGAGCGATGACGCGCCTCCAGCCGGAGAAGACCGTGTCGGCAGGGATGCCCTTCGTCGGATCCTGCCGGAGTTCAGCCAGGCGCCCTGGTATCTCCTCGCGCAGCCATTTCTCCCGCTCCGCCTCGAAATCCTCGAGCATGCGCAGGCCCGCGCGGACAACCTCGCTGGCATTGTTGTAGCGGCCTGATTCGAGCTGCTTCCTGATGAAGCTCTCGTAGTGGTCATTCAAAGCGTAATTTGGCATTGGCAACCTCCTGCGGGGAGCGATCCCGAATCTGGCGCCGATTCGGCCACGCCTTACCTCGCGTGACTCATCCGCAGAGAATCGCCCTTCGCTTTGATTCGGCATGATCGAGGCATCGCTTCAACGCCCCCAGGCCGCTCGACCAACGGCACTTGCGGCTATTGCGGCGTGACACACCGGCCGCCGGCGCGATCGAGGATTCACATGCAGGTCGATATTCGCGGCCATCAGTCATTGTCATGGTCGAGGGTGGCCACAAAAGCCGGCTGAATAGAACACCACCCCGACCAAATTCATTTCGTATTTGATTGCAAATCATCACCGGCATCACCGATGCCTGGCACGAGGATCGGATGGCTTTGTCTTTTCCGCCTCCGATTCGGTTGATCCGGCCATGGCGGCGGCCTGGCGCTTCACTTGCCAGTCCCCCAAACGCAAACGGCCCGCGGGCTGCGGGCTGTTTTGTTGAGGCTTTGTTTGTTGTCGTACCTTGTCGGCTGAGTCCTCTTTGTGCGCCGAGGACTGCCGCTTGCCGGCACCATTGTCCCTTGAACGCGAACAGCCCGCCGGCTGATGCCAGGCGGGCTGTTGCTTAGTGAAGTTTGGTTTGCGGGACGGGATCTGGTTCTTTTGTCCCGCAGCTTCGGCTTCGCTTTCGGGGGCCTGAGCCTGGGC
>NZ_RZRW01000004.1:0-38838 GCF_003998745.1 Mesorhizobium sp. M7A.F.Ca.US.014.04.1.1
GAGGCAGTTCGAAATCCCGCCAAGCCGACCCCCGGGCCAACCAAAGGGCCGATCATCGAGATCGAGAACCTGTCGATCTCCTTCTTCACCCGCAAGGGCGAGATACCGGCGGTCATGGATTTTTCCTGCACCGTCATGCCGGGCGAGGCGATGGGCATCGTCGGCGAATCCGGCTGCGGCAAGTCGACCGTGTCGCTCGGCATCATGCGCGACCTCTCCAACATCGGGAAGATCGTCGGCGGCAAGATCAAGTTCCAGGGCAAGGACATGGGCGAACTCTCCGACGAGGAGTTGCGTTCCATCCGCGGCAACAAGATCGCCATGATCTACCAGGAGCCGATGGCGAGCCTGAACCCGGCGATGAAGGTCGGCCAGCAGCTGATGGAAGTGCCGCTGATCCACGACAAGGTGTCGAAGGAAGAGGCCTATAAACGCGCCCTCGATATGGTGCGCTCGGTCAAATTGCCCGATCCCGAGCGTATGATGCGCTCCTATCCGCACCAGCTCTCCGGCGGCCAGCAGCAGCGCATCGTCATTGCCATGGCGCTGCTGTCGAAGCCGGCGCTGCTTTTGCTCGACGAGCCGACGACGGCGCTCGACGTGACGGTGGAGGCGGGCATCGTCGATCTGGTCAAGGGGCTGGGCGAGAAGTTCGGCACGTCGATGATCTTCGTGTCGCACAATCTCGGCCTGATCCTGGAAACCTGCGATCGCATCACCGTGATGTATTCGGGCGAAGCGGTGGAGACCGGCAAGATCAAGGACGTGTTCGACCGGATGCGCCACCCCTATACGCAAGGGCTGTTCCGCTCGATCCCGCTGCCGGGCGCCGACAAGAACTCACGGCCGCTGATCTCCATCCCCGGACAGCTGCCGCTGCCGCACGAGCGGCCCAAGGGCTGCAATTTCGGCCCGCGCTGCCACCATTTCGTCGAGGGTGTCTGCAACGCCGCCGAAATCCCGATGATCGAGGTCGCTGGTCATGAAGGCCATTTCTCGCGCTGCGTGCGCTTCAACGAGATCGACTGGGAAGCGCTGCCACCCGGTGCCAAGAAGGTCAATGAGCGCGTCATGCCCGGCGCGCCGGTGCTCAAGATCGAGGACCTCAGAAAATATTACAGGGTCGGCGGCAGCGAGGTGTTCGGCTCGAGCGAGGGCCGCGTCGTCAAGGCCAACGAGACGATCTCGTTCATGGCGCGCGAATCCGAGACGGTCGCCATCGTCGGCGAATCCGGCTGCGGAAAGTCGACGCTGGCCAAGGTGCTGCTCGGGCTGGAGACGGCAAGTGCCGGCACGGTGACGCTGGGCAACACGGAAATCCAGTCGACGGGGATCGACAAACGGAGCGTCGACACGGTGTCGTCGATCCAGATGGTGTTCCAGAATCCGTTCGACACGCTCAATCCCAGCCATTCGGTCGGTTCGCAGATCATCCGCACGCTGGAGAAGTTCAATGTCGGCAAGACGGTTGCCGATCGCCGCAAGCGGATGCTGGAGCTGCTCGACCTGGTGAAGCTGCCGCGGGCATTCGAAACCCGCAAGCCGCGTCAGCTTTCGGGCGGCCAGAAGCAGCGCATCGGCGTGGCGCGAGCCTTTGCCGGTGACGCCAAGGTGGTGGTGGCCGACGAGCCGGTCTCGGCATTGGACGTGTCGGTGCAGGCGGCGGTGACCGAACTGCTGATGGACATCCAGCGCAAGAACAAGACGACGATGCTGTTTATCAGCCACGATCTGTCCGTCGTTCGCTACATCGCCGACCGCGTCGTCGTCATGTATCTCGGCTATATCGTCGAGCAAGGCACGACCGACCAGATCTTCGCACCGCCCTATCATCCCTATACCGAGGCGCTGCTGTCGGCGATCCCGATCGCCGACACGAGTGTCGTGAAGAAGCACATCGTGCTGGAAGGCGACATCCCGTCGGCGATGAACCCGCCATCCGGGTGTCCGTTCCAGACCCGTTGCGGCTACAAGAAGCTGGTGCCGGACAATCTCTGCGAGACCAAGGTGCCGCCGGTCAAGCATCTCGGCGACGGTCATATGAGCCTGTGCTGGCTCTCCGACGACGTGCTGGCCAAGATGGAGCCCGTGATCAAGTTCGACAAGGAACACGCCGCGCACGAAGGTATGCCGGACGACGCGCCGCATGGCGATGGCCCCGGTTTTGCTGGCACGCCACCAAAGCGTCCGCGCGGCAAAAGGCCGAGCTGACAGTCCGAAGATCGAGATCAACGATGCGGCAAGCTCAGTTCCCGCACTCGCTCAACTGCTGGGCATAGTCCCGCGCCATCTTGTCGGTGGCCCGGGCATAGCCCTGCACACCGGCATCGCCCCTGTTGCCGCGGCCATAGGCGGTCCAGCCGAGATAGTAGGCAAGGTAGAGATTGTAGGTGTCGTTGCGGGCGACGCCGTAGGTGTCAGATGTCTTGGAATGATACCAGCCGACGAAATCGACCGCATCGGCGAATTTCGTCCGCCGCGCCGCCCAGTTGCCGGTCTCGCGCTGATATTGCGACCAGGTGCCGTCCAGCGCCTGCGAGAAGCCGGTGGCCGTGGAGACGTGCTTCCACGGAATGAAGCCGAGCAGCTTGGTACGCGGCGGCCTTGCATTGCTCTTGAAGCCCGATTCCTTGCGCACCGTCGCCATCAGTACGGGAACGGGAATGCCATATTTCTGTTGGGTGCGCTCGGCGGCAGACTGCCAGTTGTCGAACCAGCCGTCATTCTGGTCGAAGACGGCGCAGACATTGTTGATGTGATTGGGCGGCGTGGCGCAGGCCGAAAGCGCCAGCAGCACGCAAACCGCACCAATTTTACTAAAACTCGAACTACGCATCGGCAGAGCAATAGGCCGAAATCATAAAGGGAATCTTGCAGCGTCCATTAACGCTTCGCCCGAGCGGTCGCTCGAGGAAATCCCATATCAACAATCCGACATATTTCGTCGTATTCTATAAATGGATACTGCGGAAATGCCGCCGTGGCTAAAATCACGCCCGCAAACGGCGTATTTATGACAGCTTGCCTGGTTTGCCGGGGCTTTGATGCCAGGCATGAACGAACCAAGACGCAAACGCGGCGCCGAGCGCACCAGCAATCGGGGGCCATCGGCCATTCCGCAACTGCCGCTCAGGCGGGTGACCAATCCCTATCCGCCAATGGCCATGCTGTCGCCCGATCAGATCGAGCAGATCCATCAGGCGTCGATGCACATATTGGAGAATTTCGGCATCGAGGTGATGAGTCCGCGCGCGCTGTCGCTGTTCGAGAAGGCCGGCGCCAGGGTCGATCATGCCTCAGCGAATGTCCGCATCGATCGCGGCCTGATCGAAGACGTGCTGAAGACCACGCAGCCCAGCTATGTGTTGACGCCGCGCAACCCGGCCAACGCGGTTCATCTGGGCGGCAACACCATCAATTTCACCCTCGTTGCCGGGCCGCCCAATGTCCATGACATGGAGCGCGGCCGCCGCGCCGGCAATTTGCGCGACTATTCGGATCTCACACGGCTGGCGCAGCATTTCAACTGCATCCACATGCTGGGCAACCAGGTCTGCGCGCCGGTGGAGCTGCCGGCAAACTCTCGCCATCTCGACACTTATTTCACCAATCTGACGCTGACCGACAAGAGTTTCCATGTCTCGGCGATCGGCCGGGGCAGGGCATTGGACGGCATCGAGATGATGGCGATTTCGCGTGGGCTGACGCTCGACCAGATGCGCGACGATCCCGGTATCACCACCATCATCTCGGTCAACTCCCCGCGCCGCTTCGACGAGATGATGGCCGAAGGCCTGATGACCATGGCCGAGTTCGGCCAGTCGGTGGCGGTGACGCCGTTCACGCTGATGGGGGCGATGAGCCCGGTGACGCTGGCCGGGGCGCTGGCGCAGCAGAATGCCGAGGCGCTGTTCGGCGTCGTGCTGACGCAGCTTGTCCGTCCGGGCGCGCCGGTCATGTATGGCGCCTTCACCTCCAATGTCGACATGAAGTCGGGCGCGCCGGCCTTCGGCACGCCCGAGAACACCAAGGCCAACATTGCGTCAGGGCAACTGGCGCGGCGCTACGGGCTGCCCTACCGCACGACGCCGGGCTCGGCTTCCAATGCCGCCGACGCGCAGGGCGCCTATGAGACGCTGATGGCACTGTGGGGGGCGGTGCTCGGCCACGGCAACCTCGTCTACCACGCCGCCGGCTGGCAGGAGGGCGGGCTGACGGCGTCGTTCGAAAAACTCATCATCGATGTCGAGATGATCCAGCATATGATGGAGTTCTTGCGCCCGATCGAAGTCAATGAGGCGGAACTCGCCGTCGAGGCTTTGGGTGCGGTGCCAACCGGTGGGCATTTCTTCGGCGAGCCGCACACGCTGGAGCGCTACGCCACTGCCTTCTACCAGCCGATGCTGTCCAACTGGCAGAATTACGAAGCCTGGCAGGAAGCCGGCGGCCTCGACGCCACGGCACGCGCAACGCGGCTGTGGAAGAAAGCGCTGGAGGACTATGTCGAGCCGGTGATGGATATCGCCGTGCGCGAGGCGCTAGAGGCTTACATGGCCAGGCGCAAGGAAGCGATCGGGCAGGGCGAGCCGTGATCGTTCCCAGCTTGAATCCATTCACCCATTCAACTCACTGATATCAGAGAAAAAATCCATGAAATCGCATGCAAAGGTCGTGGTCATTGGCGGTGGCGTCGTCGGATGCTCCGTGTTGTTCCATCTCGCCCGCCACGGCTGGACCGATGTTGTCCTGCTCGAGCGCGACGAGCTGACCTCAGGCTCGACCTGGCACGCGGCCGGGGGCATGCACACCATCAATGGCGACCCCAACGTCGCCAAGCTGCAGAAATACACGATCAATCTCTACAAGGAGATCGAGGAGCTTTCCGGCCAGGCGACCGGCGTGCATCTGACCGGTGGCGTGCTTCTGGCAGCGACCGAGGCGCGGCTCGACTGGCTGCGCGGCGTCGTCGCCAAGGGCCGCTATCTCGGCATCGAGCTCGAGGAGATCTCGCCCAACGAAGCGGCCGAACTGATGCCGCTGCTCGATCCCAAGCAGTTCGTCGGCGCGGTCAGGAACAAAGAGGACGGCCATCTCGATCCCTCCGGCGTCACCCACGCCTATGCCAAGGCCGCGCGGAAACTTGGGGCGGAAGTGGAGCGTTTCACCAAGGTCGAGGACATCGTGCGGCGCCCTGACGGACTGTGGCGGGTCATCACCAACAAGGGCGAGGTGGTGGCCGAGCATGTCGTCAACGCCGGCGGCCTGTGGGCGCGCGAGGTCGGCCGCATGGTCGGCCTCGAACTGCCGGTGCTGGCCATGGAGCACATGTACCTGATCACCGAGGATATGCCGGAGGTCGCCGCCTGGAACGCCAAGACCGGCACCGAGATCATCCACGCGGTCGACTTCGACGGCGAGCTTTACCTGCGCCAGGAGCGCGGCGGCATGCTGATGGGCACTTACGAAAAGGCCAACAAGCCATGGTCCGAATACCAGACGCCATGGAATTTCGGCCATGAATTGCTGGCGCCCGACATCGACCGCATCGCGCCGTCGCTTGAGGTCGGCTTCCGCCATTTCCCGGCCTTCCAGAACACGGGCATCAAGCAGATCATCAACGGGCCTTTCACCTTCGCGCCCGACGGCAACCCATTGGTCGGGCCGGTGCGCGGGCTGCCGGGCTTCTGGGTCGCCTGCGGTGTCATGGCCGGGTTTTCGCAAGGCGGCGGCGTCGGCCTCGCTTTGTCGAACTGGATGATCGAGGGCGATCCCGGCGCCGACATCTGGGCGATGGATGTCGCGCGCTACGGCGACTGGGCGACGATGGCCTATACCAACGCCAAGGTGCGCGAGAATTATTCCAGGCGCTTTTCGATCCGCTTCCCCAATGAGGAGCTGCCCGCCGGGCGGCCGCTGAAGACGACGCCGGTCTACGACCTGCTGTCGGCCAAGGGTGCGCAATGGGGCGTTGCCTATGGGCTGGAAGTGCCGCTGTGGTACGCGCCGGAAGGCGTCAAGGACGAATTCTCCTGGCGCCGCTCGAGCGATTTCACGCAGGTCGCCAAGGAGGTCGCCACAGTTCGCGACGGTGTCGGCCTGTCGGAGATTTCGAGCTTCGCCAAATACAAGGTGACGGGTGAGGGAGCGGCCGCCTGGCTCGACCGGATGCTTGCCTGCAAACTGCCCAAGCCCGGCCGCATGACGCTGGCGCCGATGCTGAAGGAAGACGGCAGACTGATCGGCGATTTCACCCTCGCCAATCTCGGAAGTGAGGGCTGGTTCCTCGCCGGCTCCGGCATCGCCGAGCAATACCATATGCGCTGGTTCGAGAAGCACCTGCCTGACGATGGATCGGTCCGCATCGAGTCGCTGGGCGCGAAGCTCACCGGTCTGTCGATCGCCGGCCCGAAGGCGCGGGATGTGCTGGCAAAGGCGACGCGCTCGGATGTCTCCAACGCGGCCTTTTCCTTCATGGCCATTGGCCGGATGGATATCGGCATGGCGCCGTGCCTGGTCGGCCGTGTGAGCTATACCGGCGATCTCGGCTACGAGATCTGGGTGGCGCCGGAATACCAGCGCGTCGCCTATCAAGCGCTGATGGCGGCGGGCGGGGAATTCGGCATCGGCCTGTTCGGCTCGCGCGCGCTCAATGCGCTGCGGCTGGACAAGAATTACGGCTCATGGGGGCGCGAGTACCGGCCGATCTACGGGCCGCTGGAAGCGGGGCTCGACCGCTTCGTTGCTTACGGCAAGGACGCCGATTTCATAGGCAAGGCCGCGGCGCTGGCCGAGCGCAGGCAGGGCGGCAAATTGCGCCTGCGCGCTTTTATCGTCGATGCCGACGATGCCGATGTCATTGGCGATGAGCCGATCTGGTTCGATGGTGCGGTGCGCGGCTGGGTGACGTCGGGTGGCTATGCGCATCATTCGAAGAAATCCGTCGCCGTCGGCTATGTGCCGAAGGAGATCGCTGATGAGAGCGACGGCTTCGAGATCGAGCTGCTGGGCAAGCGCCATGCGGCGCGCATTCAGGCGGTGCCGCTGTTCGACGCCAATTTCGAACGGATGCGTGCTTGAAGCGCTTCGGCTTCGCCGATGCGCTTCAGATTCCTGTTTTGTGGATGTCGTTGTCCCAAAACCGCCGGGCACTTTTGGGCGACATGCACCAGGCCCGCATCCTCTTTCTGGCGTCAGGCGCTGCGGCGGCTGTCCAGCGCGAAGGCGCCGGCGCCGGCAAACACCAGATAGAGGAAGATGAAGCAGAACGAGATCGCCGAATCGCCGCCATTGTTGACCGGGAAGAAGTCGCGCGGCATGTGCGCCATGAAATAGGCGATCGCCATTTCGCCGGCCAGAAGGAATGCCACCGGTCGCGTGAACAGGCCCAGCGCGAGCAGGATGCCGCCGGCGAATTCGAGGATGGCGGCAGTCGTGGTCAGCCCGGAAAGGGCGTGGGGATCGACGCTGACGGGGAAGTTGAACAGTTTCTGGCTGCCATGCTCGATGAACTGCAGCGCGGTCATGATGCGCAACACGCCGAGCGCCTGCGGCTGGTATCTGGAGAGGCTTTCGAAAAGCTTCATAATGACTCCATTTTCAATCCGTCCGGCCATAGATTATCGCCCAGGAATGGACCATTCACTTCCCATGGCCTGGCGTCAACAATCGGTGATTGAAAATGTCCCCAGCTTGACCCTTCACATTTTTCCCGCAAGGGTTGTATTTCTATCGTTGCGGTTGTATTAGTGCGGCCACTCTAGAAATGTGGGTTCCCTTTGCCATGAAAAAAGTCGCCATCAGCCTCTTCGCAATTCTTGCAGGCACCAGCTTTGCCATGGCCGAGGACGCCGGCTGTGAGGCCTTCAAGTGGCCCGTGACGCGGGAGCAGACCCTGTTTGCCGCGGCACCGGCAACGCCGTCCGGAGCGGCACTGGCGGTTGGTGCGGCTGCGGACCTGGCGCTGGTGCCGGTAGAGAAAGCCGGTTTTGCGGTAGCGCCCGAACGTGCGCCGGCATCAGACAGTTTCGGGGCCGTCGCCAGCGTGGAGGTGCCATCCGAGGGAGCCATCCAGATAAGTCTCTCGGGGGAGGCCTGGATCGATGTCATCCAGGATGGCCAGGCCATCAAGTCGGCGGGCTACAGTGGCGTGAAAACATGCCCTGGCATCCGCAAGAGCGTGCGCTTCAAGCTTGCGCCCGGCCCGGCCACCGTTCAGTTCAGCGGCGCGAAAAAAGCTGAGTTGAAGGTTGCGGTGCTGGCGCCGGAATGAGGCGGCGCCAGGCAGGGGAGAGGCCTTCATCGGTGGTCCGATGAAAGCCCGCACTTTGTGTCAGCGGTGTTCGATCGCCGTCAGCGGACTGGCGCCATCAAGGCGAAGTGCGCGCCTTGCGGGTCCTGGCACTGCACGATCCAACTGCCGCCGGGGACCTCCATCGGCCCCATCAGGATCTTGCCGCCATTGTCGGTGACCCGTTTGGCCGCCGCGTCGATGGCCGCAACGTTGAAGTAGAATTGCCAGACCGGGACCGGGATCTGCGCGGGCTTGTTCATGATGCCGCCGCCGGATTCGGGGCCGGCCGTAAAAGTCTGGTACGTGCCCATCGGGCCCATGTCGAAATCGCCGGCGTCGACCCAGCCGAACTGGTCGGAATAGAAATCGAACGCGGCTTTCCAGTCCGACGTGTAAAGCTCGTGCCAGCCGATGTGGCCCGGCGTGCTGGCCGGCACGACAGGCTGGTCGGGACCGTTCGGCTGCAGGAACATGAAGGTCGCGCCTTGCGGATCGGCGACGACGGCAAAGCGGCCGACGCCCGGAATGTCGTCGGGCTGGCGGTGAACGGTGCCGCCGGCTTTCTCCAGCGATGCAGTTGCGGCATCGACATCCCTGGTGTGGATATAGCCGAGCCAGGCAGGCGGCATGCCCATCTTGGCGGCATCCTCGGGCAAGGTCATCAGGCCGCCGACGCCACGTTCGCCGACATTCATGACGATGTAGCGCGGCATGCCGGGTGCCTTATCGAAGGGCTGCGCCGTCCAGCCGACCACTTGGGTGTAGAACGCCTCGGCGGCGTCGAGATCTGATGTCATCAATTCGTACCAGAAGAAGGGCATCGGGGTTTTTGGCATTTTCGGTCTCCTCACCTTTCATGGATCGATCGTCGTCCACCATAGGACGATCCTCACGACGGAAATCCGACACCGCCCGGACAACAATGGGTGTGTGTGCCAAGCGTTCCCTGATTGCGCATCCAGCGGTTTTCGATTTCTCTGCGGTCATGAGGGGTTGTCGTCCATGCGCTTGATGTCGCTCACGCCCGAGCTTGTCGCACTGTGCCATCGGGAAGAGGCCGATCCCGGTCCGGACCCGAGCTGGACAGACATGAACGACGAGGACTTTCGAACCCTCGCCTTGCGACTGTCCAATGAAGCCGATGAGGGACCGTTATGGGTGTTCGCCTATGGGTCGCTGATCTGGAAGCCGGAATTCGAGTCGGTCGAGCAACAGCTCGCCACAGCCTTCGGCTGGCACCGCTCCTTCTGCCTCGACATGGTGCGCTGGCGCGGCAGCGCCGAGCAGCCTGGGTTGATGATGGCGCTCGAGCGGGGCGGGCGCTGCAACGGCGTGATCTATCGCTTGCCGGAGGGTGAGAAGCCGGCGCAGATCGAAAGGCTGTTGCGGCGCGAGATCAGCGACCATGAAAGCATCGAGACGGTTCGCTGGCTGCCGGTGCATACGCCGCAGGGTAAGCTGCGCGCGCTCGGCTTCTGGGTCGGCGTGAAGGGCAGGGGAACGTCGCTGAACCAGCCGCTGGACAGAGTGGCGAGCGTGCTGGCCAGAGCCTGCGGGCATATCGGATCCGGCGCCGAATATCTCTACAACACGGTCAGCCATCTCGAAGCATTCGGCATCCGCGACCGCAATCTGTGGCGATTGCAGGAATTGGTGGCGCAGGAGGTCAGGGCCATCCATGGCCGCAAGCTTGAGCCTGGCCTTTCGCTCGCACTGCAAGCCCGACCGCAGTCGCAATAATATGAGTAAAAAAATCATGTTATTGCCGAGCCTTTTCAGTGACTTGCGTCGAAAATTGACCAATTGATAAAAAAATAAAACGTGCTAGCCTTCTCCAAAAGAAAACATGGGGAACTGACGATGCCAGAAGGCCAATTCAGGGAAGGCATTGCGGGCGGCAGGCTCTCGGCCGACCAGTATGCGGATAATTTTTCCGACCTGCACCCGCCGCTCGACCACCACGAGGCGCTGGTCGAATCCGACCGCTGCTATTTCTGCTACGATGCACCGTGCATGAATGCATGCCCGACTTCGATCGACATTCCGCTGTTCATCCGCCAGATCTCGACCGGTAATCCGATCGGTTCGGCCAAGACCATCTTCGACCAGAACATATTGGGCGGCATGTGCGCCCGCGTCTGCCCGACCGAGACGCTGTGCGAGGAAGTCTGCGTGCGCGAGGTGGCGGAAGGCAAGCCGGTGCAGATCGGCCGCCTGCAGCGCTACGCCACCGACGTCGCCATGGGCGAGAACAAGCAGTTTTATCCGCGCGCCGAGCCGACCGGCAAGACGGTCGCCGTGGTCGGCGCCGGGCCGGCCGGCCTTGCCGCCGCGCACCGGCTCGCCCGCCACGGCCATGACGTGACCATCCTGGAGGCGCGCGCGAAGGCCGGCGGCCTCAACGAATACGGCATCGCCGCCTACAAGAGCGTCGACGATTTCGCCCAGGCCGAAGTCGACTACGTGACCGCGATCGGCGGTATCGACATCCAGAACGGCAAGGCGCTCGGCCGCGACTATCAGCTGTCGGATCTGATCCGCAATTACGACGCGGTGTTTCTCGGCATGGGCCTTGGCGGTGTCAATGCGCTGCGTGCCGATGGCGAGGACGCTGACGGCGTCATCAACGCGGTCGAGTTCATTGCCGAGCTGCGCCAGGCCAGCGACCTTTCCGGCCTGCCGGTTGGTCGCCGCGTCGTCGTCATCGGTGGCGGCATGACGGCCATCGACGCCGCGGTACAGTCGAAGCTGCTCGGCGCCGAGGAGGTGACGATCTGCTACCGGCGCGGCCAGGAGCACATGAATGCGTCTGAGTTCGAGCAGGATCTGGCCGCTGCCAATGGCGTCAGCATCCGTCACTGGCTGCAGCCGAAGCGGGTGATCGCCGAGAGCGGCAAGGTCACTGCCGTCGAACTCGAATACACCGCCCTCAACGGCGACAGGCTTGCCGGCACCGGCGAGACGCTGACGCTCGTTGCCGATCAGGTGTTCAAGGCGATTGGACAGAGCTTTGTCCCGGCCGCCCTCAACGGCAGCGGTGCATCGATCGGCCTCGAAGCCGGCCGCATCAAGGTGGATTCGGAAGGGCGCACGTCGCTTGCCAAGGTCTGGGCCGGTGGCGACTGCATCTTCGGTGGCGACGACCTGACCGTCTCGGCGGTCGCGCAGGGACGCGACGCTGCGGAGAGCATCAATCGGGCACTGACCTCGAACGGGAGGGCATGAGCATGGCGGATATCAGAAACAATTTCGTCGGCATCAAGTCGCCCAATCCGTTCTGGCTGGCCTCGGCGCCACCGACCGACAAGGCCTACAACGTCATCCGCGCCTTCAAGGCCGGCTGGGGCGGCGTGGTGTGGAAGACGCTGGGCGAGGAGGGCCCACCGGTGGTCAACGTCAACGGTCCGCGCTACGGCGCGATCTGGGGCGCCGACCGCCGCCTGCTCGGCCTCAACAACATCGAACTGATCACCGACCGCGACCTGCAGGTCAATTTGCGCGAGATCAAGCAGGTCAAGAAGGACTGGCCCGACCGCGCCATCGTCGTCTCGCTCATGGTGCCTTGCGTCGAGGAGGCCTGGAAGGCGATCCTGCCTGTGGTCGAGGAGACGGAGGCCGACGGCATCGAGCTCAATTTCGGCTGTCCGCACGGCATGTCGGAACGCGGCATGGGCGCCGCCGTCGGCCAGGTGCCGGAATATATCGAAATGGTGGTGCGCTGGTGCAAGCAGAACACCCGTATGCCCGTCATCACCAAGCTGACGCCCAACATCACCGATGTGCGCAAGCCCGCGCGCGCAGCACATGCCGGCGGCACCGACGCGGTGTCGCTGATCAACACCATCAATTCGATCACTGGTGTCGATCTCGACAGCTTCGCGCCGCAGCCGACCATCGACGGCAAGGGCTCGCATGGCGGCTATTGCGGGCCGGCGGTAAAGCCGATCGCCATGAACATGGTGGCCGAGATCGCGCGCGATCCGGAAACGCAGGGCCTGCCGATCTCCGGCATCGGCGGCATCACCACCTGGCGTGACGCGGCCGAATTCATGGCGCTTGGCGCCGGCAATGTGCAGGTCTGCACGGCGGCGATGACCTACGGCTTCAAGATCGTGCAGGAGATGATCGCGGGCCTGGAAAACTGGATGGACGAGAAGGGGCACGCCTCGCTCGACGACATCGTCGGCCGCGCCACGCCCAATGTCACCGATTGGCAGTATCTCAACCTGAACTACGTCGCCAAGGCGCATATCGACCAGGATGCCTGCATCAAGTGCGGCCGCTGCCACATCGCCTGCGAGGACACTTCGCACCAGGCGATCACCAGCATGGTCGACGGCGTCAGGCACTTCGAGGTCATCGAGGCCGAGTGTGTCGGCTGCAATCTCTGCGTCAATGTCTGCCCGGTCGAGAACTGCATTACCATGGAGCCGCTGGCAGCCGGTGTGATGGACCAGCGCACCGGCAGGCCGGTATCGCCGGTCTACGCCAACTGGACCACGCACCCGAACAACCCGATGGCCAAGGTGGCTGCGGAGTAGGAACTCCCCCAAGAGAAAAACGGCGCTTTCGAGCGCCGTTTTTCATTTTCCTATTGCAGATATGAATTATCCACGATAGTATGTATCCATGAATAAGGAACCTGTTCGATGAAGCTGGGCGAGGGTGTTGAAGCAGCCATCCATTGCGCCGCCACGCTGGCCAGTGTGGAAGGCAATAGCACCATGCCGGGCGCCGCTCTCGCCGAGGCCTTTGGCCTTTCGCCGAGCTATCTGCTCAAGCATCTCAACATGCTGAGCGCGGCGCGCGTCCTGGAATCGGTGCCCGGGCCTGCCGGTGGCTATCGGCTGGCGCGGCCAGCCGAGCGCATCACGCTGCTCGACATCGTGCTGGCCGTCGAGGGCCGCGAGCCGGCCTTCCGCTGCGGCGAGATCCGCCAGCGCGGTCCGGTGAAGCTCGATGCGTCGGCCTATGTGAAACCCTGCGGCATCAACGCCGCGATGCTGAAGGCCGAACGCGCCTATCGCGCCGCGCTCGCCGAGACCAAGCTGTCCGATATCGTGGCCACCTACGCGGCAGAAGGCGATCCCAGGTCGCTTGCTGCGAGCTGCGCCTTTGTCGAGCGCCACCAGCGGCCGCAGAAATCCAGTTAACTCCAAAACCTCAAAACCCAAGCAGACGTGAAAGGACGAGACGATGAAACAGAGGCTGCAATTTTTCGCCAAGGCGCCGGAGATCATGAAGGCGGTGTCGGCGCTCAACAAGGCGGTGGACGAATGCGGGCTCGAGGTGAGCCTGCTGCACCTGATCAAGCTCAGGGCTTCGCAGATCAATGGCTGCTCGTTCTGCGTCGAGATGCACAGCCGCGAGGCCAGGCGCGACGGCGAGACCGAGCAGCGGCTCTATCTGGTTTCAGCCTGGAAGGAATCGCCGCTGTTCTCGGAGCGTGAACGCGCGGCTTTGGCCTGGACCGAAGCCGTCACCCTGATCGCCAACAACGGCGTGCCGGACGAACTTTATGCACGTACGCTGGAGCATTTCTCAGAAGAGGAGCTGGTCAAGCTGTCCGTTGCGCTCGGCATGATCAACACCTGGAACCGGCTGTGCATCCCGTTCCAAGCCATACATCCGATGCCGGCGGCCAAGGCTGCCTGATTGTCCAATCATGTTGGGAGCGCCGTGGAGAGCGCGCTCCCACTGCCTTAAACCTTTAAAGGGGAGAGTTTGATGCCTGCGGATTTGCCTTCGACCTTGTTGTTTCTCGCTCGCCTGCTGCTCGGCGGCGCCTTCGTTTTCGCCGGCCTGCGCAACATCCAGAACGCGGCCTTCCTGACCCAGCTGATGGCCGCGCGCGGTGTGCCGCAGGCGCGGTTGGCACTGTGGACTGGTATCGTGCTTCAGGTCGCCGCCGGTGTGCTGGTCATCGCAGGATTGTGGACGGCACTCGCGGCCACGGTGCTGCTGCTGTTCCTCATCGTCGCCACGCCGATGTTCCACAATTTCTGGGACCATCAGGGTCCGGACCGTGCGTCCCGCATCAATGGCTTCGTCGGGAATGTTGCCCTGAGCGGTGGCTTTCTGACCCTGATCGCGCAATCCGTTTGACGCACAGTTCCATGCCGACTGCGGCCTCTGGTGCCGACGGCTCGACCATAAAATCGGAACCAATCGAGCCGTTGACGCATTTCACACCTGCATGCCCAGCATCCAGGATGAAATATGAAAATCGCCCATGTCGCGCCGCTTTATGAATCGGTGCCGCCAAGGCTCTATGGCGGCACCGAGCGCATCGTCTCGTATCTGACCGAAGCGCTGGTCGATCTGGGTCATGAGGTGACGCTGTTTGCCAGTGGCGACAGCCAGACCTCCGCGAAGCTGGTACCCAGCCGGGAACGCGCGTTGCGCCTCGATCCGCGTCCGCTCAAATCCGAGATCGCGGCGCATCTTTCGATGCTTGCGCAGGTGAGGGAACGGGCGTCGGAGTTCGACGTCATCCACTTCCACCTCAGCCACTTCCTGCATTTTTCCTTCTTTGAGGATATTGCGGAGCGGACGGTGACGACGCCGCATGGCAGGCTGGATTATGTCGACCTGGCGCCGGCCTATGAACGGTTCCCGCGCTTTCCCCTGATTTCCATTTCGCACAGCCAGAAGGCGGGCCTTGCCAACGCCAACTGGTTGGCGACGATCCATCACGGATTGCCGACTGCTCTCTACGAGCCGACGTTCGAGACGGCCGCCGAAGAACCCTACCTTGCCTTCCTCGGCCGGTTCTCACGCGACAAGCGCCCGGATCGCGCCATCGAGATCGCCTTGCGTTCGGGGCTCAAGCTCAAGCTCGCGGCAAAGATCGGCGACGACGATCGCGCCTATTTCCGTGAGGTGGTCGAGCCTTTGATCGATGGCGATCGCGTTGTCTATGTCGGTGAGATCGAGGAAAACCAGAAGGCGGAATTTCTCGGCAAGGCGGCAGGCCTGCTGTTCCCGATCGACTGGCCGGAGCCGTTCGGCCTTGCCGCTATCGAGGCAATGGCCTGCGGCACACCGGTCATCGGCTGGAGTTGCGGTGCGCTGCCGGAGATCATCGATCAAGGCGTCACCGGTTTTATCGCTGACACAATGGATAGCGCGGTCGCTGCGGTGCCGGACTTGCTGCAACTCGACAGGCGAAAGGTGAGGGCCGTTTTCGAAAAGCGGTTCTCCGCCCGAAGAATGGCCGGCGACTATCTGGCCGCCTATGCGGGCCTGATCGGCGTCCCGAGCACGGCGAAGGCGTCTTGAGCAGCGACGTGCTCGAGCCACGGCAACGAAACAACAGGGATCTTTGACGAATGGCCCAACTCGATGAGCGCCAGCTCGATCCTGCGGTTGCGCTTGCATCGCTCGACGCCACCGCCCCTCGCGAGCCGCATCGGTTGTTTGCGCTCAAGCAGGGCGATTGCTTCGCCGTTGCCGACGCCTATGGCGACATACGTGGCGCCGGCGACGGTTTCTTTCGCGACGACACGCGGGTTCTTTCCGAGTTCCGGCTGACCGTCGGCGGCAGGCAGACATCTCTGCTCGGCGCCTCGCTCAGCCAGGACAATGTGCTGTTCACCACCAATTTGACCAATCTGCCGATACAGAGCGCCGGTGGACGCGACATCCCGCAGGGAGCCATTCACATCGAACGCGTCAGACTGCTTTGGCAGGACAGGCTGTTTGAACGCATCACCCTTTCCAATTACAGCCGGGAACACTCGACGATCAGCGTTTCCCTGCACTATTCCGCCGATTTCCGCGACATGTTCGAAGTGCGTGGCTCGACACGGCCGAAGCGCGGGCTGGCCCATGCCGCCGAAACAAACGCGACGTCGGTCCTGCTGCGCTATGATGGGCTCGATGGCCTGGCCCGCCTCTCGGCGATATCGTTCTCGCAGGCGCCGGACCAACTGAGTGCCAACCGTGCCGATTTCCTGATCGCCGTGACCAAGCGCAGCAGGAAGGTGCTTTATGTCGAGGTCGGTCCCGAGGTGGCCGACAAGCCCGACCGCGACCGGTTCCGCGCCGCTGCCGCCCGCGCCCGCTTTGGCATGCGGGCCAAACGTCGCCATGGCGCGACGGTGCGCAGCTCGGGCCGTGTCTTCAACGACTGGGTCGAGCGCGCTCGCGCCGATGTCGCGCTGCTGACCACCGAGCTGGCGACCGGCCCCTATCCCTATGCCGGCATCCCCTGGTTCTCGACGGCGTTCGGCCGCGACGGCGTCATCTCGGCGCTGCAGATGCTGTGGCTCAATCCGGGCCTGGCGCGGGGCGTGCTGGCCTTTCTGGCCCAGCATCAGGCGACCGAGACATCGCCGTTCAGCGATTCGCAGCCGGGCAAGATCATGCACGAGACCCGCAAGGGCGAAATGGTGGCGCTGCGGGAGCTTCCCTTTGGCCGCTACTACGGTGGCGTCGATACGACACCGCTCTACATCTACCTTGCCTGTGCCTACGCCGATCGTACCGGTGACATGGCGTTCATCGACGGCCTGTGGCCGTCGCTGTGCGCCGCGGCCGAATGGACGGAGGAGGCGGGCCGGGAAACCGGATTCGTGACTTACCAGCGAGCGGCCGAGTCCGGCCTCGCCAACCAGGGATGGAAGGACAGTTTCGATTCGGTCTTCCATGCCGATGGCCGCATTCCCAAGGGCCCGATCGCCCTTGTCGAAGTGCAGGGCTACGTCTTTGCCGCCTTCCGGGGGCTGGCGGCACTTGCCCGTCGCCGGGGCGAGAACGACAGGGCCGACCACTGGGATGATCGCGCCGAAGCGATGCGGGTTGCCGTGGAACGGGATTTCTGGCTTGACGATCTCGGCTTCTATGCGCTGGCAATCGACGGTGCCGGCGAGCCCTGCAAGGTGCGGACCTCGAATGCGGGGCATCTGCTCTTTGTCGGATTGCCTGAGCCGGCGCGGGCCCAGATGGTGGCTGACCAGCTGCTTTCCGCCTCCTTCCATTCGGGCTGGGGACTGCGGACGCTCGCCGACGATGCCGTGTTCTTCAATCCGATGTCGTACCACAATGGCTCGATCTGGCCGCACGATACCGCCCTTTGCGGTGCCGGGCTGGCGCGCTATGGCGAGCGCGAAAGCGTGGTTCGCCTGATGAGCGGCACGTTCGAATCCGCGGTCCATTTCAACATGCGGCTGCCCGAACTGTTCTGCGGTTTTACACGTGCGCCGGGCGAAGCACCCATCGCCTATCCCGTCGCCTGCCTGCCGCAAGCGTGGTCGGCGGGCTCCGCTTTCATGTTGATGCAGGCCTGTCTTGGCCTGGAGATCGACGGCTGGGAGGGTGAGATTCGCGTCGGCCGCCCCAGGCTGCCGATCGGCATCGACACGCTGACACTGCGGCACCTGGGCGTCGGCGACCGGGTCGTCGATCTCACCTTCCAGCGCGTCGGCGACCGGGTCGTCGCTTTCCTGGCCGACCGCCATGAAGGGCTGGTGCCGCTCATAGTAAGAACATGATCCGAACAAAATTGGCGGAACCGATCCAGGCCTTGTGCGTTGCAAAAACACTGGTCCGAACGCCGACCACGTGGCCGGCGGACCGTTTCAAACGGGAAACACGAACAAACGGTCGCCGACGGCCGGGGTGAGTTGACGTTCAATGACAAACTACGGTGCGGACCTGCTCTGGGTTCTGATTTTCGCGAGCCTCGGTTTTTCCGCTCTTGCCGTATTCCTCTCCATATCGCGGCACCGTCGCCGTCATCCTCCTGCCGTCCCACATACGGCAGGCGAAGATGTGGCGGCGGAGGCCGCGCGCAAGGTGATACGGGAGTTCGAAAAGAACGGCCAATCGGCCGATGCCGCGCTGGTGACCTGGTCGCCAGAAACATTGCGCAAGATCCTGGCCGACGATCTGCCCGATGCGCAGGTTATCGTGGTGTCCAATCGCGAGCCGTACATCCACAATGTGAAGGACGACGGCGTCGAGTTGCTCGTCCCGGCCAGCGGGCTGGTGTCGGCGCTCGAGCCCATTACCCGCGCCTGTGCGGGCACCTGGATCGCCTATGGCGGCGGAACGGCGGACCGCCTTACCGTCGACGACCACGATCGCGTGCAGGTGCCGCCTGGCAACCCGTCCTACACGCTGCGCCGGGTCTGGCTGACGGAGGAAGAGCATCAGGGCTATTATCTCGGTTTCGCCAATGAGGGCCTTTGGCCGCTTTGCCATATCGCCTTCACCCGGCCGATTTTTCGTGCCTCCGACTGGGCTGCCTATGAAGCCGTCAACCGGAAGTTTGCCGATACGGTGGTTGCCGAGGCGCGCAACGAGCGGCCGATCGTGCTGGTCCAGGATTACCATTTCGCGCTGCTGCCGCGCATGATCCGCGAGCGCTTGCCGGAGGCGATCGTCATCACTTTCTGGCACATCCCGTGGCCAAATTCGGAAGTGTACAGCATCTGCCCATGGCGTGAACGCATCCTCGAAGGCCTGCTCGGCAGCTCGATCATCGGCTTCCACACTCAGTTCCATGCCAACAATTTCACCGAAAGCGTCGATCGCTTCCTGGAAAGCCGCATCGAGCGGGCCGATGCGGCCATCTCCTACGGCGGACGGACCACATTGGTGCACGCCTATCCGATCTCGATAGAATGGCCGGCGGACCTGCTGGCGAAACTTCCCGCTGT
Organism: Mesorhizobium sp. M7A.F.Ca.US.014.04.1.1; assembly: GCF_003998745.1. Taxonomy (NCBI): domain Bacteria; kingdom Pseudomonadati; phylum Pseudomonadota; class Alphaproteobacteria; order Hyphomicrobiales; family Phyllobacteriaceae; genus Mesorhizobium; species Mesorhizobium sp. M7A.F.Ca.US.014.04.1.1. The sequence continues at coordinate 18,955 of NZ_RZRW01000004.1, forward strand.
CGACGATTGCCGCGCTCGCATGCGCGAGAGGTTCGGCCTTAAAGCGGATGTGAAGCTGGCCGTCGGGGTCGAGCGCCTCGATTATACCAAGGGCATTCTCGATCGGTTTCACGCTTTGAACGAATTGTTCAAGCGACAGCCTGAGTGGATCGGAAAACTGGTCTTCCTGCAGATCGCGGCACCCAGCCGCGGCACGCTGCCTGCCTACAAGCTGCTCCATGACGAGTGCCACCGTTATGCCGAAGAGCTCAACCGGCGTTATGGCAGCGAGGGCTACAGGCCGGTGATCATGGTGGCCGAACATCACTCGCAAGAACAGGTCTACGAGATCTATCGGGCCGCCGACATATGCATGGTCACCAGCCTGCATGACGGCATGAACCTCGTCGCAAAGGAATTCGTCGCCGCGCGCGACGACGAGCAGGGCGTTTTGATGCTCAGCACATTCGCCGGCGCCTCGCGTGAATTGCTGGAGGCGCTTATCGTCAACCCTTACGATGCCGCCATGATGAGCGGAGCGCTGTTGCAGGCACTGACCATGTCGCCCGAAGAACAGCGCGAGCGCATGCGCCCCATGCGCGAGACAATCCGCAACAACAATGTCTATCGCTGGGCCGGCAGCATGCTTCTGGATGCGGCACGTTTGCGCAAGCGCGGGGACCTCGATCGGGTGACCGGTGCCGTCAGCGACCCGCCGCCCAGCGTCGACAATGTCGTCTCCATTTTTGAGCGCAGACGGGTGGCGATGTCATGAGCGATGCGCTGCAAAATATTGTTGGCGAGACCCTGCACAAGCCGCAGGCCGTCATGGAGAAACCGCACACTGTGCTGACCGGCGAATGGGCGTTGTTCCTCGACATCGACGGCACCCTGCTGGAACATGCCGAACACCCGGACGCCGTCTCGGTCAGCGACGAGCTCCGCTCCTTGCTGCAAGGCCTGGATCGCAAGCTGAACGGGGCATTGGCCTTCATAACAGGCCGTTCCGTCGCGGCTGTCGATCATCTGTTTCAGCCTTTGAAGCTGCGCGCCGCCGGGCTCTATGGCCTGGAACATCGGCTCCTACCGAACGACGACGTCGAAGTCGCGGATGAGCCGGCGGATATTTCTGCGCTTGCCGACGAGATCGAGGCCGAGCTCGGTCGTGGCGCCTATATCGAGCGCAAAGGACGGGTGCTGGCCATCCACACGCGCGCCGCCCCGCATCTGCTTCCGCGCGCGACGCAGCTTGTCGAGCAGGCGCTGGCCACGCTGCCAAAGGGCTACCGGGTGGTTCCCGGCAATGCCGGTGTTGAACTGCTGCCGCTCGAGGCCGCCAAGGGCGCCGCGATCCGGCGTTTCATGGAAATTGCGCCATTCACGGGCCGTCGCCCGGTCTTCCTGGGCGACGACACGTCGGATGAAAACGGTTTTGAGGCCGTCAATGATGCCGGCGGCATATCGATACGCGTCAAACCACCAGCGCACACCGCAGCGCGGTACGGGCTTGCCGACGTTGTCGAGACGCTGGCCTGGCTGAGAGGTCAACTTTAGATCCAGCCGACGCAACCGCGATCGCGCCTCCTGGAAAGGGCAAGGAAAGGAACGGTTTCGATGGGACGCTTCGCACAATTGGTCCGAGAGATCACCCCGAACTGGCTGCACTCTCGCTCCTCCCGCCATGACATTGCCGACGTTTCACCGTCCGACGCGGATTTCAGCTGGCAAGAGGCGATCGATAACAAGATGTATGGGGCTGATACGCCTGATTATTCCTATGTTCCGGAAAAGACCGCTTCAGATGCGGTGAGACCGGGCGGTGACAGCCCCGGCGAAAAGAGCGTGCGGGGTGATCCAAAGAGAGCCAATTGAGGGTGAAAGCCTGTCGGCGCCCGAGGAACGCTAGGCCGCAAATCGCAGTCCGCCGTCGCAGGTCAGCACCTGACCGGTCATGAAGCCGTTGGAGACGAGGAAGGCTATTGCCGCGGCGACGTCTTCGGCGCGACCGATGCGGCCGACCGGGGTCCTGCCGGCATAGTCGGCAAACAGCGCCTGCCTCTGCTCCTCGGCCAGAAAGTCCCACCAGGGCGTGTCGATGACGCCTGGCGCCACGACATTGACGCGCAGCGGTTTCAACTCCATCGCCAGGATCGGCACCACGGTCAACAGCATGCCGTTGATGGCGGCGATACCGGCGACGCCGGGCGTTGCGAGCTGCGCCGACACCGCCGAGATGAAGGTGACCGACCCGGCCTTGTTGAGTGTCGGCAAGGCGGCCTGCAGGCAGGACAGCTGCGGGCGGACCTTTTCCTCCACGCCACTGCCGATGTCACTCAGGTCAAGCGCCGGGAACGGGCCGAGGCCCTTGCCGCCGCTGGCCGCCAGCACCAAGTGATCAAAGGGGCCGAGGCGCTCGAAGAATTGACGGACCTCATCCGGCTTCGACGCGTCGAAAGCGGCCTTCTCGGCAGCACCGCCAAGGCTCTTCCAAGCGCTCTTCAGCTTGTCCTCGTTGCGGCCGGTGATGGTTACCTTCATGTCCGGGCCAAGCAGTTTGCGCGCCGTCGCCAGCCCGATGCCGGACGAGCCACCGATGATGACGGTGTGTTGGATTGCCTTGGTCATCAATGCTGTTCCTTCGATGTGGGGGAGGCCGGGCCGATGAGGTCGAGGCTCAAGCTTCTCAGCTGTTGCCTTGCCTTGGCGTCGTAGGCCTGAGCATCGGCGCGGGATTCCCGCAGGCCGTCGAAATAGAGGCCGCTTTTCCCGTTGAGCGTGGGTGAGGTGGCGAGATTGAGGATGGCGTCGGCACCGGTCTCGACCGAACTCCACGGCGTCACCCCGGCCTGCCGGACCATGGTTGTGTTCATGTAGCTCGCCGGATGCAATGCGTTGACGGTGACGCCGGTGCCTTTCAACTGTTCGGCCAAATCGACGGTGAACAGAATCTGCGCCAGCTTGCTCTGGCAATAAGTGCGCACCCCGTCATAGGAGCGGGTCAGCATGACATCGCTGAAGTCGATCGCCTGCTGCCCCGCAGAGGCGACATTGACGATGCGCGCCGGCGCACTGGCCTTCAGCAATGGCAGGAGCTCCGATGTCAGCAGGAAACCGGCGAGATAGTTGACCGCGAAGCGCAGTTCATAGCCGTCGGCACTCACCTGCCTTTTGGCACCTTGGCCCGCTGTGCCGATGCCGGCATTGTTGATGAGGATGTCCAGCCGGTTCGTCCGGGCGCGCACCGCCTCGGCGAGGTGGCGCACCTCGGCCAGCGAAGAGAGGTCGGCGACCAGAAGCTCGGCCTTGCCGCCGGCGGCTTCGATCTCGGTGACAACAGCCTTGCCGCGCGTTGCATCGCGGCCGTGCACCAGCACACGGGCGCCCGCGGCGCCGAGCCGTTGCGCGACAACGCGGCCGACGCCGTCTGTCGAGCCGGTGATGAGGATCGTCTTGTCTTTGAGTTCCATGTTCAGAGCCTCCGTTCTGTTGCTCTGAACGGAAGATGGGGCAGTTGGCGCTGGCCAAACAGTTCAAACTTTATCCTGGTATCAATACTGCTATAATACGCGCATGGAGTCCCAACCTCACGCGGCCCCCACACGTTCGGCTGAAGACAGCCGCCGGCGCGAACTCGGCGCCTTCCTGCGCTCGCGCCGCGAAAGGCTGACGCCCTCGGCCGCAGGCATCGCCATCGGTCTCAGGCGACGTACGCCGGGCTTGCGCCGCGAGGAGGTGGCGATGATCGCCGGTGTCGGCACGACTTGGTACACATGGCTGGAGCAGGGGCGGGAGGTCAGGCCCTCGGTCGAGGTGCTGACGGCGCTCGCCGAAGCACTGCGCCTCGACGCCGCCGAAAAACAGCATCTGTTCATCCTTGCCGACCGCCAGCAGCCGGAGCGCCGTGCCGTAGCGCCGGAAAAGGTCGATGGCCCGTTGCTGCACATGCTGCAGAGCCTGGTGCTGCAGCCGGCCTATGTCGTCGGGCGGCGCTGGGACGTGCTGGCCTGGAACCCGGCGGCGGTGGCGGTGTTCGGCGATTATGGCCTGCTGGAGGGTGACGCCCGCAACATCGTCCACATGGTGTTCACGAGCCCGCATCACCGGCACCTGCTGGTCGACTGGGAGCAACTGGCGCGCACCGTGCTGGCCTCGTTCCGGGCCACGAGCGCCCGCTATGTCGGCGATCCGGATTTCGAGCGGCTGATCGAGTTGATGACCCGTTCGAGCCCCGAATTTCGTGCCTGGTGGCCGCAGCGCGACGTCGCGCATCGGTTGTCGGGGGTGAAACATGTCCGGCACCCGAGCGCGGGCGCCATGACCTTCGAGCATATGAGCCTGTCGATCGGCGACGGCTCGGACATGAAGCTGATCGTCTACACGCCGTTAGCCGAGCAGAATTCGATCGCCAAGCTGCAGGCATTGCTGGACGCGCTGCCGGCCGAGCGGCGCAGCGCCTGAGGTTGGCTGGCGTCCCCCTCGGCTTCGTCATCCACGGGCGAAGCGGACGCGGAGACCCGAGGATCCATGCCGGGACGTTTGCCGAAGAGTACTACGGAGCAGAATTTGGACCTTTGCGGCGCGTTGAAGTCGCGGCATGGATTGTAGGGTCTGCGCCGCGTCGCTTCGCTCCTTGCTTCGCCCTAGAATGACGAAACCATTTAGCCCTTCGGCTTCAGCCCATCGAGGAACAACTGCTCGAGAAATCTTGCCGCATCCTCGAAGCGGCCGTCGCCGCCACGGTTCGGTCCGAGCACGGCGCGGACCTGGACGTCGAAATCGGCATAATGCTGCGTCGTCGCCCAGATCGAGAAGATCAGGTGCCACGGGTCGGTCTTGGCGATCTTGCCGGCGCGCATCCAGCCCTTGATGACGGCGGCCTTCTCGTCGACCAGCGTTTTCAGTTCGCCCGCCAGCAGCGGCATGATGCGCGGCGCGCCTTGCAGGATCTCGTTGGCGAACAGCCGGCTCTCGCGCGGAAAATCGCGCGCCATCTCCAGCTTGCGCCTGATGTAGCTGCGCAGTTCGGTTAGGGGATCGCCAATGTCGTCGAGTTCGCGCAGTGGCGCCAGCCAGGTGTCGAGCAGGCGCTGCATCAGCGTTTCGTGGATGTCTTCCTTGCGCCGGAAATAATAGAGCAGGTTCGGTTTCGACATGCCGGCAGCTTCGGCGATCTGGTCGATGGTCGAGCCGCGAAAGCCGTTGGTGGAGAAGACCTCAAGCGCCGCCTCCAGGATGAGTTCGCGCTTTTCCTGCTGGATGCGGGTGCGGCGAGGGGCATCCGTGCCGATGGTCACCGTTGCAAGCCCTCGTGTTGAGGCTCATCTGGACCAATTCTCTGGACCAGTTTTTCCCTAGCCTGTGGAACGCACTTCAGGTGCCGCATTTCCGCTAGTAATCCTTGACCGCCTACAGGGCGGTGCTAACGTTTGTCCAATCGGTCAAAAATTTGCGTAGCATGAAAACGCGGCAAAGACCAAGCGTTGGGCGCAGCGAAACAGTTTACAAGGGGAAGTCCTGGTCATGTCCAACCGGCTGAAAGTCACGCCGAACGATCTCAGTGCATTCTGGATGCCGTTCACGGCAAACCGGCAGTTCAAGCAGGCGCCGCGCATGATGGTGTCCGCCAAGGACATGCATTACACAACCAGCGACGGCCGCAAGGTGCTCGACGGCACCGCCGGCCTGTGGTGCGTCAATGCCGGCCACTGCCGTCCGAAGATCACCGAGGCGATCCAGCACCAGGCTGCCGAACTCGATTATGCGCCGGCCTTCCAGATGGGCCATCCGATCGTGTTCGAACTGGCCAACCGCCTGGTCGACCTGGCGCCCAAGGGCATGGACCATGTCTTCTTCACCAATTCCGGCTCGGAATCGGTCGAGACCGCGCTCAAAATGGCGATCGCCTATCACCGTGTGAAGGGCGAGGGCTCGCGCACCCGGTTGATCGGCCGCGAGCGCGGCTATCACGGCGTCAATTTCGGCGGCATCTCGGTCGGCGGCATCGTCACCAACCGCAAGATGTTCGGCACGCTGCTCGGCGGCGTCGACCATATGCCGCACACGCATCTGCCGGAAAAGAACGCCTTCACCAAGGGTGTGCCGGAGTATGGCGCGGAACTCGCCAACGAGCTGGAGCGTATCGTCGCCCTGCACGACGCTTCGACCATCGCCGCCGTCATCGTCGAGCCGGTCGCCGGCTCCACCGGCGTCATCCTGCCGCCGAAGGGTTATCTGGAGAAGCTGCGCGAGATCTGCACCAAGCACGGCATCCTGTTGATCTTCGATGAGGTCATCACCGGTTTCGGCCGTCTCGGCACACCGTTCGCCGCCGACTATTTCGGTGTCACGCCCGACATCATGACCACCGCCAAGGGCGTCTCCAACGGCGTCATCCCGATGGGCGCGGTGTTTGTGAAGAAGGAGATCCACGACGCCTTCATGACCGGCCCCGAGCACATGATCGAGTTCTTCCACGGCTACACCTATTCGGGCAACCCCATCGCCTGCGCGGCCGCACTCGGCACGCTTGACACCTACAAGGAAGAGGGCTTGCTGACCCGTGGCGAGGAGCTGGCGCCGTACTGGGAAGACGCGCTGCATTCGCTGAAAGGCGAGCCGAACGTCATCGATATCAGGAACATCGGCCTGATCGGTGCGATCGAGCTGGCGCCGATCGCCGGCCAGCCGACCAAACGGGCCTTCTCGGCCTTCGTCAAGGCGTTCGAGCGCGGCGCGCTGATCCGCACCACCGGCGACATCATCGCGCTCTCGCCGCCGCTGATCATCACCAAGGGCCAGATCAACGAATTGATCGACCATGTTCGAGATGTGCTGAGGTCAATCGATTGACGGACTGACGCGGTCGGTTGAGGTCGGCGCGGCAGCGCGCCGACCTGACCTTTTGCTTGCAACGAACCATTACAGTCAGGCGGGCAACGCACCGATCCCGGTCAGGATCACCCGCTTGATATTTTCCTTGGCTTCCCGCCATTGCCGGTCGGACAGAGGTTTTCCGCCATTGAGTGTCTCGATCTGATGGCCGAAATCGGCGTAGTGCTGGGTCGTAGCCCAAAGCATATAGAGCAGATGACGCGGATCCACCGGGTCCATCTTGGCTTCCTCGATCCAGCGCCTGATGATCTCGACGCGGCCGTCGGTCCATTCGCGCAGCGTCGATTCCATATAGTCCTGAAGCACCGGCGCCCCGTGCATCACTTCGGAGGCCCAGACCTTCGAGCCGTCGGGATGGCGGCGTGATATTTCCATCTTGGCGTCGATATAGGCACTGATGCCGTCTATGGGCCCGCGCGCCGCGTCGAAGCAATTGGCCGCCTGTAGCCAGATTTCAAAGATGTTTTGAACGACCGACCGGTAAAGCTCTTCCTTGGTGGCGAAATAGTAGTGGAGATTTGCCTTCGGCAGTCCGGCCAGATCCGCAATCAACTGCATCGTGGCGCCGCCAAACCCTGCCTCCGCAAACACCTTCTCTGCAGCGACGAGAATGGTTTTTTCATTCTCTCGGCGGATCTCCTGTCGCCGCATGGGGCGGGTGGGTTCTGCCATGTCTACCCCAAGATTCTAGTTGACCGCTTGGTCAGGTTGTGTAGTTTAAAAGCTGACCATACGGTCAAGCTGTAAATCACTCAAGGGGCGACAAGACCCCTGGTGTAGATGGGAACTCGAGATGGCCGCACCCGGCGAGAATCTGCGAATCAATTCAAACCGTTTGTGGGATTCCATCATGGAGATGGCGAAGATTGGCCCCGGCATTGCCGGCGGCAACAATCGCCAGACCGTGACCGACGAAGACGGCGAAGGGCGGCATCTGTTCAAGCGCTGGTGCGATGCGGCCGGGCTCGAAATGGGCGTCGATGAAATGGGCACGATGTTTGCCCGCCGCGAAGGCACCGATCCCAGCCTGCCGCCGGTCTATGTCGGCAGCCATCTCGATACGCAGCCGACCGGCGGCAAGTATGACGGCGTGCTCGGCGTACTGGGCGGGCTTGAAGTGGTGCGCTCGCTCAACGATCTCGGCATCAAGACCAAACATCCAATCGTCGTCACCAACTGGACGAACGAGGAGGGCTCGCGCTTCGCGCCGGCTATGATGGCGTCCGGCGTGTTCGCCGGCGTGCTCGACCAGGCCGATGTGTACGGGCATGTCGACAAGCAGGGCAAGAAATTCGGCGAGGAACTGGAGCGCATCGGCTGGAAAGGCCCCGAGAAGGTCGGCGACCGCAAGATCCATGCCTTCTTCGAACTGCATATCGAACAGGGTCCGATCCTCGAGGACGAAGATATCGACATCGGTGTCGTCACCCATGGCCAGGGCCTTAAATGGCTGCAGGTGACGCTGACCGGCAAGGAAGCCCATACCGGCTCGACGCCGATGCCCAAGCGCCGCAATGCCGGGCTCGGCATGGCGCGGGTGATCGAACTGGTGCACGAGATCGCCATGGACTACCAGCCCGATGCCGTCGGCGCGGTCGGCCACATGGAGGTCTATCCCAATTCGCGCAACATCATCGCCGGGCGCACCGTCTTCACCGTCGATATCCGCTCGCCGGAAAAGGAAGTGCTGGACGCGATGGATGGCCGCATCCGCGAAGGCATCGACACGATCTGCGATGCACTCGACATCCGCTGCGAGATCGAACAGGTCGGCGCTTTCGATCCGGTGACTTTCGATGCCGGCTGCGTCAAGGCGATCCGCGATGCCGCCGACCGCCTTGGCTATTCCCATCGCAACATCGTTTCCGGTGCCGGCCACGACGCCTGCTGGATCAACCGCGTCGCGCCCACCGCCATGGTGATGTGCCCTTGCGTCGATGGCCTCAGCCACAACGAGGCCGAAGAGATCACCAAGGAATGGGCTTCGGCGGGTGCCGATGTCTTGTTCCACGCGGTGGTGGAGACGGCTGTCATCGTGGAGTGAGCTTAGAATCCACCTTCCAAACGACGCTCGTAAAGAAGCGCGAAGAGAACAAGGGAACAGTCAATGACCAAAGTCATCCGAAACGGCACCATCGTCACCGCCGACCGCACCTGGAAGGCCGATGTGCTGATGCAGCACGGCAAGATCGTCGCCATCGGTTCGGGCCTGCATGGCGACCATGAGTTCGACGCCACCGGCTGCTACATCATGCCGGGCGGCATCGACCCGCACACCCATCTCGAAATGCCGTTCATGGGCACCTATTCGGCCGATGATTTCGAATCCGGCACGCGCGCGGCGCTCTCCGGCGGCACGACGATGGTGGTCGATTTCTGCCTGCCGGCGCCGCAGCAGTCGCTGCTCGAAGCCTTGCAGATGTGGGACAACAAGACCTCGAAGGCGTCGTGCGACTACTCCTTCCACATGGCGATCACCTGGTGGGGCAAGCAGGTGTTCGACGAGATGGCCACGGTCGTCGACAAGGGCATCACCTCGTTCAAGCATTTCATGGCCTACAAGGGCGCGCTGATGGTCGACGACGACGAGATGTATGCGTCGTTCCAGCGCTGCGCCGATCTCGGCGCGCTGCCGCTCGTTCATGCCGAGAATGGCGACGTGGTGGCGGCACTGTCGCAGAAGCTGCTGGCTGCCGGCAACAACGGCCCCGAGGGCCACGCCTATTCGCGGCCGCCCGAAGTGGAAGGCGAGGCGACCAACCGCGCCATCATGATCGCCGACATGGCCGGCGTGCCGCTCTATGTCGTGCATGTCTCCTGCGAGCAGAGCCACGAGGCGATCCGCCGGGCGCGCCAGAAGGGCATGCGGGTGTTCGGCGAGCCGCTGATCCAGCACCTGACGCTGGACGAGAGCGAGTATTTCGACAAGGACTGGGACCATGCGGCACGCCGCGTGATGAGTCCGCCCTTCCGCAACAAATCGCACCAGGACTCGCTGTGGGCCGGCCTGCAGGCGGGTTCGCTGCAGGTGGTGGCGACCGATCATTGCGCTTTCACCACCAAACAGAAGCGCAACGGCGTCGGCGATTTCACCAAGATCCCGAACGGCACCGGCGGGCTTGAAGACCGCATGCCGGTGCTGTGGACCACAGGCGTCAACACCGGCCGGCTGACGATGAACGAGTTCGTCGCGGTGACCTCGACCAACATCGCCAAGATCCTCAACATGTATCCGAAGAAGGGCGCCATCGTAGAGGGTGCCGACGCCGACATCGTCGTCTGGGATCCCAAGCGCAAGAAGACAATTTCGTCCAAGAAGCAGCAATCGGTGATCGACTACAATGTCTTCGAGGGTTTCGAGGTGACCGGCCTGCCGCGGTTCGTGTTCTCGCGGGGCGAACTGTCGATCCAGGAGTCCGAGGTCAAGACCAAGCCCGGCCATGGTGAATTCGTCGGCCGCGAGCCGAATGCGGCCGTCAACCGGGCGCTGTCGACGTGGAAGGAAATCTCCGCGCCGCGCAAGGTGGAACGCACCGGCATCCCGGCGACCGGGGTTTGAGGTGCGGCGCGGGGGACTTCTTTTCGCGGCAGTTTTGGTTCTGGTGGCCAGCCAAGTGTCGGCGGCCGGCATCGACCTAGCCAAATCTTATGGCAACAAGTCCGGCTGCATCAACAAGAACGGCCAGGAAGTCTACGCCGAGGACATGCTGCTTCTAACCAACACCGACTTCATCACGGCGACGAGCGCTTGCACCTTCACCGGCAAGAGGGTCCAGGCCGACGGCTCGCTTGTGGTGAAGGCGGAGTGCGAGGCCGAAGGCGAAGAGGGCAAGTCGCCCGCCACCTTCATCATCAAGCACAGCACCAAGAACGCCAAGAAACTGGTGATCGCGGATGCGGACGGCACCGTCTATGGGGAAGTGTCTCGGTGCCGATGATTGCCGAAGCTGGCGGGCGCAAACCTCTAGCAATTGGCCGACGGGCGCCTAGCCCGGCGAAGTCAGCTTCCGGCGACCAGCGCATCCAGTTCCGGCAGCAGGACGACGCTCTCCTGTTCGTTGGGATCGGTGCGCGCAATGACGGCAGAGGACGGGGCGCCGCTCAGGTTGGCCGGCAGATGCGGCACGCCGGCGGGGATGTAGAAGAGATCACCGGCCTTGACGACGATATGATGCTCGAGCCGGTCGCCATACCAGGTGTGAACTTCGCCGGAGAGCACATAGATCGCCGTCTCGTGGCTCTCGTGCATATGCGCCTTGGCGCGGGCGCCGGGCGGCATGGTGAGCATGTGCATGCAGATGCCGGAGGCACCGACGGTCTCGGCGGCAATGCCGGCGAAATAGGTCAGCCCCTGCTTGCCTTCATAAGTGCTTTCAGGGCGGATAAGATGACAAGTGGGTTTAGGCGACATCGGGGAAACTCCGGGCGTCGATCGCGTGGGACAAGGTCAGAGGGACAGGGCCAAATGGGACAGGGCAAGTGGAAAACAACATCGCGATAAAAGCAATCGGATTCCAGCCGCCGCGGGAACGGAAACAGGCAGGCGGCAACCGATGACGGGGAATTCGCCAGCCGTCGTCGCGGCAAGCAAACTCGGGCTGACTTTCCAGACCAATGACGGGCCGGTGCAGGCGCTGTCCAATGTCGATCTCACCATCGGCAAGGGCGAGTTCGTCTCCTTCATCGGGCCTTCGGGCTGCGGCAAGACCACGCTGCTGCGCGTCATCGCCGATCTGGAGAAGCCGACCTCGGGGGCGATTTCCGTCAATGGCATGACAGCAGAGCAGGCGCGCGAGAAACGCGCCTATGGCTATGTCTTTCAGGCGGCGGCGCTGTTTCCGTGGCGGACCATCGAGCGCAATGTGGGGCTGCCGCTGGAGATCATGGGCCTATCCAGGGCGGAGCAAGGCGAGCGGATCAAGCGCACGCTCGGCCTCGTCAACCTCTCTGGATTCGAGAAGAAATATCCCTGGCAGCTCTCGGGCGGCATGCAGCAGCGCGCCTCGATTGCCCGTGCGCTGGCCTTCGACGCCGACCTGCTGCTGATGGACGAGCCGTTCGGCGCGCTGGACGAGATCGTGCGCGACCATCTCAACGAGCAGCTGCTGGAATTGTGGGGACGCACCAACAAGACCATCTGCTTCGTCACCCACTCCATTCCGGAGGCCGTCTATCTGTCGACGCGCATCGTCGTCATGTCGCCGCGCCCGGGCCGTGTCAGCGACATCATCGAATCGACGCTGCCGAGAGAGCGGCCGCTCGACATCCGCGAGACGCCGGAGTTTCTGGCGATCGCAGCGCGGGTGCGGGACGGGCTGCGCGCGGGGCACAGCTATGATGATTGAGGGGCAGGATGAGCTTCCTCCTCTCCCCAACGGGGAGAGGAGGGCGCCAGTCGGCTGAGGCCCGCTAGATGGACACCTTCCGCGACAAGCTCGTTCCCGTCACCTCCATCCTCGTTGGCGTGATCGCGCTCTGGTATGTCTTCGCCGTCATCCTCAACACGCCGTTCCAGCGCGATCTCGATCGTCGCGCGGGTGAAACATCCACGTTCAGCCAACTCATCGGCAAGACGCTGTCGCAGCCGAAGCCGACATTGCCGGCGCCGCACCAGGTGGCGGTGAATTTCTTCGAGAACACCTTCCTGCGGCCCATCACCTCCAACCGCAGCCTGGTCTACAATGCCTGGGTGACGCTTTCGTCGACGCTGCTCGGCTTCGCTTTCGGCACGGCGCTCGGCATCATCATCGCCGTCGGCATTGTCCATGTGGCGACGCTCGACCGCAGCCTGATGCCGTGGATCATCGCCTCGCAGACCATTCCCATCCTGGCTGTGGCGCCGATGATCATCGTCGTGCTGGGGGCGATCGGCATCAGCGGGCTCGTCCCGAAGGCGATGATTTCGACCTATCTGTCGTTCTTCCCGGTGACTGTCGGCATGGTGAAGGGGCTGCGCTCGCCCGAGATCATGCATCTCGACCTGATGCACACCTACAATGCCAGTCGCGCGCAGACCTTCTGGATGTTGCGCGTGCCTGCTTCGGTGCCGTTCCTGTTCACCTCGATGAAGGTGGCGGTGGCGGCAAGCCTGGTCGGCGCCATCGTCGGCGAACTGCCGACAGGCGCTGTCGCCGGCATCGGCGCCAAGCTGCTCGCCGGCGCCTATTATAGCCAGTCCATCGACATCTGGTCGGCGCTGGTCGCCGGTTCGGTGGTGGCAGCCCTTCTGGTCATGGTGGTCGGCATTGCCGGGCGCCTCGTCGACCGCGCTATGGGCGGGAGGCCGGCATGAACTGGCTGAAACCCTCCTGGCAGGCAGTGCTGGCGATCGTGCTGTGCCTGATCGCAGTGGCGCTCGGCCCGATCGCCGCGCCGAAAGTCGATGCACTGGCGCAGCCTGCAGGGACGTTGATATACCCCTATGTGGCGACGACCTGGCTGATTTTCGGCGTGCTGCTTGTCGCCGCTTTGATCTCGGTGACCAGAATACCGTCCATCGTCGAAGCCGTTGTGCTTTTCATCGGCGCGCATCTGGCCGCCTGGCTGCTGATTGGCGGCATCACCGGTTTCGAAGGCCTGGCGCGGACGCCGTACTTCCTGCTTCTCACCGCCGCATGGCTGCTTGGCTGGCGCTGCGTGGCGGTGCTGTCATCATTGCGTCCGTTCGCCAAATGGGCTCGCACCGCGCTGGGCCTGATCATCCCAGCCATCTTCGGCGCCTGGATCCTGATCATCTGGGAAGCGGTGACGCGTGGGGCCGGCATACCCTTCATCCTGCTGCCGCCGCCAAGTGCCATCGGCGCGCGCATCGCCGGTTCGCTGCCGGTGCTCGGCGCCGATGTCCGCCAGACCATCTTCAAGGCGGTCATCTTCGGCTATGTCGTGGGCAGCGGCGCCGGCTTCATCACCGCGGTGCTCGCAGACCGTGTGCCGTTCCTGCGACGCGGCCTGTTGCCGATCGGCAACATGGTCTCGGCGCTGCCGATCATCGGCGTCGCGCCGATCATGGTGATGTGGTTCGGCTTCGACTGGCAGTCCAAGGCGGCGGTGGTCATCATCATGACCTTCTTCCCGATGCTGGTGAACACGGTCGCCGGTCTGGCCGCCTCCGGCCATATGGAGCGCGACCTGATGCGCACCTACGCGTCGGGCTACTGGCCGACGCTCTTGAAGCTTCGGCTGCCGGCAGCAGCTCCCTTCATCTTCAACGCGCTGAAGATCAACTCGACGCTGGCGCTGATCGGCGCCATCGTTGCCGAGTTCTTCGGCACGCCTGTCGTCGGCATGGGCTTCCGCATCTCGACCGAGGTCGGGCGGATGAACATCGACATGGTCTGGGCCGAAATCGCAGTTGCAGCACTTGCGGGTTCGGTCTTTTATGGCGTGGTCGCTCTTGTCGAAAGAGCCGTCACGTTTTGGCATCCCTCTGTCCGTGGTGGATAGGGGCGGTGGGTTTAGGGCACTAACTTCAGAGGGTAACAAAATGAAAAGACTGATTATTCCCGTTCTGGCTGGCGCGATGTCGCTTGCCGCTTTCCAGGCAATGGCCGCCGACAAGGTGACGTTGCAGCTGAAATGGGTCACGCAGGCCCAGTTTGCCGGCTACTATGTCGCCAAGGCCAAGGGTTTCTATGAGGCCGAGGGTCTCGACGTCGACATCAAGCCGGGCGGTCCCGATATCGCGCCCGAGCAGGTGATCGCCGGCGGTGGTGCCGACGTTATCGTCGACTGGATGGGCGGTGCGCTGGCTGCCCGCGAAAAGGGCGTGCCGCTGGTCAACATCGCCCAGCCGTTCAAGAAGGCCGGCATGGAGCTGGTCTGCCCGAAGGACGGCCCGATCAAGACCGAAGCCGACTTCAAAGGTCACACGCTCGGCGTCTGGTTCTTCGGCAACGAGTATCCGTTCTACGCCTGGATGAACAAGCTCGGCCTGAAGACCGAGGGCGGCCCGGACGGCGTCACGGTGCTCAAGCAGAGTTTTGACGTGCAGCCGCTGATCCAGAAGCAGGCGGACTGCATCTCGGTCATGACCTACAACGAATACTGGCAACTGATCGACGCCGGCTACAAGCCGGAACAGCTGACCGTGTTCAACTACTCGGCCATGGGCAACGACCTGCTCGAGGACGGGCTCTATGCGTCCGAAGACAAGCTCAAGGATCCGGCCTTCGAAGACAAGATGGTGCGTTTCGTGCGCGCCTCGATGAAGGGCTGGAAATATGCCATCGACAACAATGACGAAGCCGCAGGCATCGTCATGGACGGCGGCGGCCAGGACGAGAACCACCAGAAGCGCATGATGAGCGAAGTCGCCAAGCTGATCGACAATGCCGACGGCAAGCTTGACCCGGCGACCTACGAGCGCACCGCCAAGGCGCTGCTCGACCAGAAGATCATCACCAAGGAGCCGACCGGCGCCTACACCACCGCCATCACCGACAAAGCGGTCAAGTAAGCCTAGCCGGCAACACATCTATCCAGAAAGCGGCGCCTCCGGCAGAAATGTCAGAGGCGCCGTTCCTTTATGGTGTTCATGACGAAGCTGGTCTCGATCGAGGCGACGCATTTCAGCCGCGCGATCTTTTCCTTGATGAAGCGCTCGTATTGTTCGAGGCTTCCCGTCACCACTTTCAGCACATAGTCGCGCGAACCGGTGACGAGGTGGCATTCCAGCACCTCTTCCCAGCCGCGGATCGCGTCCTCGAACATCACGATCTCGTCTTCGTTCTGGCGGCTGAGCCGGATGGTGGCGATGGCGACCATGCTCCAGCCGAAGGCTGAGGGATCGACCAGCGTGGTGTAGCCTCTGATGACCCCGGTCTCCTCCAGCCGCCGCACCCGCCTCAGGCAGGGCGACGGCGACAGGCCGATGCGCTCGGCAAGCTCGTTGTTGGTGATGCGGGCGTCGGCCCGCAGCTCACGCAGGATTTTCAGGTCGAAATCGTCGGCTATCTTCTGCTGCACTTTCGGTCTCTCCAGGCAATTTGTTGCGGGGATGCAGCCATGTGAGCCCAAAAATAGCAAGGACTGGCGGAACGAGATCGCATAAATTGCCGTTCACTATTTCAGTCGAACAGGCAGGAAAAGCCATGACCGCGCCACGCCCGTCGAAAACCCATATCGGCAACCACAAGCTCCACCCGGAGACGCTGATGCTGAGCTATGGCTTCGATCCGCAGCTTTCGGAGGGCGCCGTCAAGCCGCCGGTGTTCCTGACCTCGACCTTCGTGTTCAAGTCGGCGGAGGAGGGACGCGACTTCTTCGACTACACCTCCGGCAGGAAGGAGCCGCCGAGCGGCACCGCCTCCGGCCTGGTCTATTCGCGCTTCAATCATCCCAACAGCGAGATCGTCGAGGACCGGCTGGCGATCTATGAGGGGACGGATGCCTGCATCCTGTTTTCATCGGGCATGTCGGCGATCGCCACGACGCTGCTCGCCTATGCCCGTCCGGGCGACGTCATCCTGCATTCGCAGCCACTCTACGGCGGCACGGAGACGCTTTTGACGCGCACGCTCTCCGGTTTCGGCATCGGTGCTGTCGGTTTCGCGGATGGCGTGGACGAGCCGGCGGTGCGCACGGCCGCCGACGCGGCCGTCGCGAAAGGCCGCGTGTCGGTCATCCTGATCGAGACGCCGTCAAACCCGACCAACAGCCTGGTCGACCTCGCGCTGATGCGCAAGATCGCCGACGAGATCGGCGCGAGCCAAGGGTCAACGCCGATCATCGTGTGCGACAACACATTGCTGGGTCCGGTGTTCCAGCGGCCGATCGAACATGGTGCCGACGTGTCGGTTTATTCGCTGACCAAATATGTCGGCGGCCATTCCGACCTGATCGCGGGTGCCGCCATGGGCAGCAAGGCTATCACCAAGCCGATCAAGGCGCTGCGCGGCGCGATCGGCACGCAGCTCGACCCGCATTCCTGCTGGATGCTCGGCCGCTCGCTGGAGACGCTGTCGATCCGCATGGAGCGGGCCAACGACAATGCTCGCCTGATCGCCGAATTCCTGCGCGACCACGCCAAGGTCGACAAGGTGCACTACCTGCCGTTTCTGGGCGAGAATACGCCGGCCGGCCGCGCCTACAGGGCGCAATGCAGCGGCGCCGGATCAACCTTCTCCTTCGACATCAAGGGCGGGGAGAAGGCGGCTTTCGCCTTCCTCAACGGATTGCAGATCTTCAAGCTGGCGGTGAGCCTCGGCGGAACGGAATCGCTGGCCAGTCACCCCGCGGCCATGACCCATTCGGGCATTCCCTTCGAGGTGCGCCAGCGCATCGGCGTGCTGGAGACCACGGTCAGGCTGTCGATCGGCGTCGAGCATCCGGACGATCTGATCGCCGACCTGACGCAGGCGCTGGCGGCGGTCTGACCGCTATCGCTGAAGCCGGACAGGACGGCCCTAGGATCTCTATACGTCATCACAAAAACGTGTGGTTGGATACATTGTGCCGCCAGGCCGTTCCGTTGGCGCATGCGCGCGCCGGGGAGCCGCGACGCGTGCACAGTCAATCGGAGGTTCTTCATGCGCACCCAATCCTTCTTACCGGCGCTGTCGGCGCTGGCCATTTCGACCGCTTTCCTGTTCGCATCGCCCGCCCTGGCAGCCATGGAAAAGTTCAAGGCGACACTAGACGGCAGCCAGCAGAGCCCGCCCGTCACCACGAAGGGTAAGGGCACAGCCACTTTCACCTTCGACACGACCAAGAAGAAGCTCAACTGGAACGTCAAATATTCCGGCCTCAGCGGACCGGCGACGGCCGCGCATATCCATGGCCCTGCGGCGATGGGTGAAAACGCCGACCCTGTCATCCCGTTCAAAAAACTCAAGAGCCCGATCAAGGGGTCGGAGACGCTCACTGATGCCCAGGCGGCTGACCTTGAGGCCGGCAAGTATTACGTCAACGTCCACACCAAAGCGAACCCGAATGGGGAGGTCCGCGGCCAGATCGAGAAGGCGAAGTAGCTGACCGTTGAAGGTTGGCAGGACAGCGCCCCCCTCTGTCCTGCCGGACATCTCCCCCTCAAGGGGGGAGATCGAATGTACTTCGGGTTTCGCCAATCGCCAGTGTTGGAAGAAGGGCGAGACGACGAAACTGCCAATCTCCCCCCTTGAGGGGGAGATGCCCGGCAGGGCAGAGGGGGCGTGAAGGAACTCGACTTGCCCCGGTCGGCCCTCAAACCTTGTCGCGGATCTGGGTCATCGTCCGGGTCGGGGTGATCGCTTCGGGGTCGAGCCTGATCTCGACGATCGCCGGCTTGCCGCTGGCGCGGGCGCGTTCGAAGGCCGGGGCGAAGTCCGCCGTCTTCTCAACCGTTTCGCCATGGCCGCCATAGGCGCGGGCGAGAGCCGCGAAATCGGGGTTCTTGAGGTCGGTGGCCACCACGCGGCCGGGATATTCGCGCTCCTGATGCATGCGGATGGTGCCGTAGATGCCGTTGTTGACGACGACGACGACGATCGGCAGGTCGTATTGCACGGCAGTGGCGAATTCCTGCCCGTTCATCAGGAAGCAGCCGTCGCCGGCGAAAGCGACCACGGTGCGCTCTGGAAACAGCTCTTTGGCGGCGACTGCCGCAGGCGTGCCATAGCCCATCGAGCCTGACGTCGGCGCACCTTGAGTGGCGAAGCGGCGGAAGCGATGGAAACGATGCACCCAGGTGGCATAATTGCCGGCGCCGTTGGTGAGGATGGCGTCGTCGGGCAGCATCTTTTCGAGATAGTTCATGATCGGGCCCATCTGGACCGGGCCGGGGCCGCTTTCGGGTGGTGTCGACCAGTCGAGATAGGCGGCATGCAGCTTTGGCGTCTCGGCTGCCCAGACGGGTGCGGAGGCCGGCTTGCGTTTGGCGAAAGCGTCGACGAAGGCGGACGGCGAGGCGTTGATAGCCAATGCCGGCCTGTAAACGCGGCCGAGCTCGCCGGAATCGGCATGGACATGGACCAGTGTCTGGGCCGGGTAGGGGCTTTTCAGCAGCGTGTAGTCCGAGGAGGGCATTTCGCCCATGCGGCCGCCGATCAGCAGCACGAGGTCGGCCTGCTTGATCGCTGTGGCCAGCTTCGGGTTGATGCCTATGCCGACATCGCCGGCATAGTTCGGATGCAGATGATCGAACAGCATCTGGCGGCGGAAGGAACAGCCGACCGGCAGCGACCAGGCCTCGGCGATCGCGCGCATTTGTGCAACCGCCTCGGCGTCCCAGCGCGTGCCGCCAAGGATGACGAAAGGCCGCTTGGACTTGGCCAGCAATTTCTCAAGCGCATCGAGTTCGGCTTCCCCGGGCCGCGTTTCGACCGGTGTGTGCGGCAAGGCGACGGGCGCTTCAACGACACTGGTCAGCATGTCTTCGGGCAGCGAGATCACCACTGGGCCGGGACGGCCCGATGTCGCCACGGCGAAGGCGCGGGTGACGAATTCTGGGATGCGCGAGGCGTCGTCGATCTCGACTACCCATTTGGCGATGTCGCCGAAGAACCTCTTGTAATCCACCTCCTGGAAAGCCTCGCGCTCTTTGGCGTGGCCGGCGACCTGGCCGATGAACAGGATGACGGGTATCGAATCCTGCATGGCGATGTGGATGCCGGCCGAGGCATTGGTGGCGCCGGGGCCGCGGGTGACGAAGCAGATGCCGGGCTTGCCGGTCAGGCGGCCGTGGCAATCGGCCATCATGGCGGCACCGCCTTCCTGGCGGCAGACGATGGTGCGGATCGCTGAATCGTGCAGCGCGTCGAGCACCGCCAGATAGGATTCACCGGGCACGCAGTAGATGCGGTCGGTGCCGTTGGCTTCGAGAGCGTCGACGATGAGTTGTCCGCCAGTCTTCATTGTCCAGACTTCTCCAGTTCGGCAAGGATTTCTTGGGTGTGCTCGCCCAGGCGCGGCGAGGGGCGCTCATAGACCAGCGGCGTGCCCGACATCACCATCGGCGCGCGCACCGAAGGCAGAAGATTGCCATGGCCGTCGTCCAGGTCGAGCCGCATGCCGCGCGCGATCGTCTGCGGGTCGGCGAAC
>NZ_RZRW01000501.1:0-4181 GCF_003998745.1 Mesorhizobium sp. M7A.F.Ca.US.014.04.1.1
CGGTCATAGATGTCGAAGACCAGCGGCGTGTTGACGGGCAGCGCCGGATGCAGGCCCGATGCCGGCTGCCAGGCCTTGAAGCGCACGCCTGCCACCGCCACTTCGCGATTCTCAGTGACCTTCATCGGCACGATGCGGCCGTTGCAGACGACTGCGTGGCGCTCCGGGTTCAGCCCTTCGGTCTTGACCTGCAGCCGTTCGACCGAGGAATCGACGAAGCGCACGGTGCCGCCGATCGCGCCTTGCTCGCCCATCACATGCCACGGCTCCAGCGCCTGGCGCAGTTCCAGCTTGATGCCGGCATGCTGAACCTCGCCGCAGAACGGGAAGCGGAATTCGAGCTGGGCGTCGAACCATTCGGGACGGAACTCAAAACCGTTGAGCTTGAGGTCGTCGAGCACGTCGAGGAAATCGGCCCAGACATGATGCGGCAGCATGAAGCGGTCATGCAGCGATGTGCCCCAACGCACGAAACGGCCGTCGAGCGGGCTCTTCCAGGCACGGGCAATGATGGCGCGGACCAAAAGTTGCTGCGCGAGGCTCATGCGCGCATTGGGCGGCATCTCGAAGCCGCGGAATTCGACCAGCCCCAGCCGGCCGGTCGGTCCGTCGGGCGAGAACAGCTTGTCGATGCAGATTTCCGAACGATGCGTATTCCCGGTGACGTCGGTCAACAAATTGCGGAACAGCCGGTCGACCAGCCATGGCAAGGGTGCGTTGCCCTGGTCTGGATGCGGCACCTGCGCCATAGCGATCTCAAGCTCGTAGAGCGAGTCGTGACGCGCTTCGTCGAAGCGTGGCGCCTGGCTGGTCGGCCCGATGAACAGGCCGGAGAACAGGTAGGACAGCGACGGATGGCGCTGCCATTGCAGCACCAGGCTCTTCAGCAGGTCCGGCCTTCGCAGGAACGGGCTGTCATTGGGTGTCGCACCGCCGACCACGACATGGTTGCCGCCGCCGGTGCCGGTGTGGCGGCCATCGATCATGAACTTGTCTGCGCCAAGCCGTGTCTGCCGCGCCTCCTCGTAGATCGCCGTCGTCGTCGCCACGCAATCCTGCCAGTTGGATGCAGGATGGATGTTGACCTCGATGACGCCTGGGTCAGGCGCGACGCGGATGACGTTGAGGCGCGGATCGTGCGGCGGGCCATAGCCTTCGATGTGCACGGGAAGGCCTATCGCCTTCGCCGCGTTCTCGGCCGCCGCGACCAGTTCGAGATAGTCTTCCAGCGCCTCGACCGGCGGCATGAACACGCAAAGCCGCCCATCACGCGGTTCGACCGAAAGTGCGGTGCGCACCGCGCCGCCGATCTCGGTGATCTCCTGCTCGACCCGCTCCTGCTGGCCGGTCGCAGCGGTGAACGATGCCGCCTGCTGGCGGCGCGCCATCTCGTCGGCGCCTTCCAGTTCGGCTGGAGCCGGTCCGGCCAGTATGGCTTCACGCGCGGGCAGCGGGCCGCGTGGCAGTGACGGATCGACCGGCACGATATAAGGGAATTGCTCCGGCGGCACATAGGGCAACGTGCCGAGCGGCAGCCGGTAGCCGACCGGTGAATCGCCTGGCACCAGGAACAGCCGGCCACGCCGCGTCTTCCATTTTTCCGAACGCCAGCGCGGATCCGATGCCTGGCTGTTCCAGCGCTGGACGGGGAGCACATAGCCGGACGGTTTGGTCAGCCCGCGTTCGAACACTTTCGCCATGCGGCTGCGTTCTTCCGGATCCTCCAGCCTAGAGTTGGACGGATCGACATTGTCGGGCAGCTTGCCTTCCTTGAGCAGCCATTCGGCCGGATCCTCATAGGCTTCGCTGACCATGGCTTTGTCGATGCCGAGTTCGCCGGCAATCGCGGTGAGCAGGCTTTCGGCCTGCTTCGGGCCGATGTCGGCCTCGCTCTTTTCGCGTGCGATCAGCGACGGATCGCTCCACACCGGCTGGCCGTCGGCACGCCAGTAGAGCGAAAAGGTCCAGCGCGGCAGGCTTTCGCCCGGATACCATTTGCCCTGGCCGTAATGGAGAAAGCCGCCCAGCGCAAAGCGCTCGCGCAGTTTACGGATCAGTTCGTCGGCCTTTTCGCGCTTGGTGGGACCGACGGCGGCGGTGTTCCATTCGGCCGACTCGAAATCGTCGATCGACACGAAAGTCGGCTCGCCGCCCATGGTGAGCCGCACGTCGCCGGCGGCAAGTGCTTTATCGACCTTGTTGCCCAGAGCGTCGAGCGCCTGCCAGCTTTCGTCCGAAAATGGCTTGGTGATGCGCGGATGTTCGGCGATGCGGTCGACCCGCATCTCGAAGCCGAATTCGACATTGGCGAAGCTCGCCATGCCGGAAATCGGGGCCGCGTTGCGGAAATGCGGCGTGGCGGCCAGCGGCACATGGCTCTCGCCGGTGAGCAGGCCCGAGGTCGGATCGAAGCCGATCCAGCCGGCGCCGGGAAGATAGACCTCGCACCACGCATGCAGATCGGTGAAGTCGACGGCGGTTCCGGCTGGACCGTCCAGCGCCACCAGATCGGGCTTCAACTGGACCAGATAGCCGGAAACGAAGCGCGCCGCGATGCCGAGATTGCGCAGGATCTGCACCAGCAGCCAGCTCGAATCCCGGCACGATCCCTTTTTCGCGGCCAAGGTCTCTTCCGGCGAGAACACACCGGTTTCCATGCGCACGATATAGGCGATCTCGCGCTGCAGCCGCGCGTTGAGATCGACCAGGAAATTGACGGTGTTGGCAGCGCTGCGATCGATGGTCTTCAGCAGCGCCGACAGCAGCGGTCCCGCCGGCTCCGGAGTGCGATAGATGGCGAGATCGTCGCGTATCTCTTCCGGATACTCGAACGGAAACGCCTCGGCCGACGGCTCGACGAAGAAATCGAACGGATTGTAGACCGTCATGTCGGCGACGAGGTCAACCTCGATCTTCAACTCCGTCACCGGCTCCGGAAAGACGAAGCGGGCGAGGAAATTGCCGTAAGGATCCTGCTGCAGATTGACGAAGTGGTTCGCCGGCTCGACCTTGAGCGAATGGCTCAGCACCTTGGTACGGGAATGCGGCGCCGGCTGCAGCCGGATGATCTGGGGCCCGAGAACCACCGGCCGGTCGTATTTGTAATGGGTCAGGTGGTAGACGGCTGCCAGAATTGCCATGGGGCCCCGGAATTCAGCGTTTCAAACGATTTCGCTGAACCCTGACACATCTGGCGGCCATTCTCCAAGCAGAGATGTTGCGGTGCACCTAATTTAAGCAACGGTTACCGGCTCAGAAAAATGCCTGCAACCCCGTCTGCGCCCTTCCCAGGATCAGCGCATGCACGTCATGCGTGCCTTCATAGGTGTTGACCGTCTCCAGGTTCTGCGCGTGGCGCATGACGTGGTAGCCGATCTGGATGCCGTTGCCGCCATGCATGTCGCGGGCCTGGCGGGCGATGTCCAGCGCCTTGCCGCAATTGTTGCGCTTGACGATCGAGATCATTTCCGGCGCCATCTTACCTTCATCCAGCAGCCGCCCGACGCGCAAGGACGCCTGCAATCCCAACGCAATTTCGGTCTGCATGTCGGCAAGCTTCTTCTGGTAGAGTTGCGTGCCGGCCAGCGGCTTGCCGAACTGCTTGCGGTCGAGACCGTATTGGCGGGCGCGGTGCCAGCAATCCTCGGCGGCGCCCATCGAGCCCCAGGAAATGCCGAAGCGAGCCCGGTTGAGGCATCCGAACGGTCCGCCAAGGCCCTTTGCGTTGGGCAGCAGCGCGTCCTCGCCGACCTCGACGCCTTCCATCACCACTTCGCCGGTGATCGACGCCCGCAGCGACAGCTTGCCGCCGATCTTCGGCGCCGAAAGCCCTTTCATGCCCTTTTCCAGCACGAAGCCACGGATCTCGTCCTTGCCGTTCTCCCCCTTCAGCTTCGCCCAGACGACGAACACATCGGCGACGGGCGCGTTGGAAATCCACATCTTCGAACCGGACAGCTTGTAGCCGTTGGCGGTCTTCTCGGCGCGCGTCTTCATACCGCCCGGGTCGGAGCCTGCATCCGGCTCGGTCAGGCCGAAACAGCCGATCCACTCGCCGCTGGCGAGCTTGGGCAGGTACTTCTTGCGCTGTTCGTCCGAGCCATAGGCATAGATCGGATACATCACCAGCGACGACTGCACTGACATCATCGACCGATAGCCGGAATCGACGCGCTCTACTT
>NZ_RZRW01000502.1:0-4174 GCF_003998745.1 Mesorhizobium sp. M7A.F.Ca.US.014.04.1.1
GGAGCGGAGGCGTGGACGTGAATAAGCGGCCCGCCCCCGCCAACACCTTTCGAAACTCATTTGCATGCAAATGTTTCCGGATCGTCTGATCCGGAAACCAAAACGCTGTTTTCGTGAAATTCGCCAGATACATGGCAGGCGCATTCAACCGGCATCGAACGGCAGGCAGGAAATATCTTTCAGCCGCCGCAACGCTCCAGGGGAGACAACGATGTCAATGCTCGAAAGCCTGAGCCGCTATGGCACCGCCATCAGACAAGCCCATGACCGCAGCAAGGCGCGGCGCCTGCTGAACAGCCTGCCGCCCGAAATCCAGAAGGACATCGGCTGGCCGGTGTCGCCGCGATCCAGTGAAAGGGCATCCCTCAGCAACGCTATCTGGAGCGCCGCGCGCTGATGACCTTCGCCGAGAAATGCAAATTGCTCGGCATGCGCCGGGAACCTCGCATGTCCCCGGCGACCACCAGCAACCGGCTGCGAGCCGCACTTTTACCGCGTCGCTGACCACTGCGGCGCGGATCAAACCGCCGTGTAGACGCGGGCGCAAATCTTGACATTTTCAGCCACGGCACAATCTTTCGATTTAGGGGGTTCTCTTAGTCGGCTTTGGCCGAAGTTCGTGTATCCGCATGCCAAGTTTGAAAAGCCATGTCGTGTCTTTTGTCTTGCGGCACAGCCGTAAGCAGGCATTTGCCAGTCCGGAAAATCTGCAGCGCTGGATCGCGGCCGCGCGCAAGACCGAGAACCACCGGCCGCCCGCCTCGCTACACCAGCGTCTCGATATCGAGATGCATACGGTCGGTGGCTTCCCCGTATACGAAATCCCACCCAAGTCCGGCGAACAGAAGCGGATTCTCTACTTGCACGGCGGCGCCTATGTCTTTGAAATCACGCCCTATCACTGGCA
Source organism: Mesorhizobium sp. M7A.F.Ca.US.014.04.1.1 (assembly GCF_003998745.1). Classification (NCBI taxonomy): domain Bacteria; kingdom Pseudomonadati; phylum Pseudomonadota; class Alphaproteobacteria; order Hyphomicrobiales; family Phyllobacteriaceae; genus Mesorhizobium; species Mesorhizobium sp. M7A.F.Ca.US.014.04.1.1. Next base: position 908 of record NZ_RZRW01000502.1, read on the forward strand.
CCTGATTGCCGACATGGCGGATCGGTTGGGCTACGCAATCACGGTGCCGATCTATCCAATTGCCCCCGAACATGATTTCCACGCCATGTTCGGGATGGTTGGCGATGTTTACCGGCAGATGCTCGCCGAGACGGAGGCCGAGGACATCGTCTTCATGGGCGATTCCGCCGGCGGCAACATGGCTGTGGTGCTGACCATGATGGCCGCCGAAGAAGGACTGTCCCTGCCGTCACGACATGTGCTCATTTCGCCGGGTCTCGACGTGTCGCTCACCAATCCCGCAGTGTTCGAGGCGGAACGCAACGACCCTTGGCTGGGCATAGCTGGCGGACGAGAGGCGATTCGTCTGTACAGTGCCGGCATCGATCCCAGCGACTGGCATATCAGCCCGGTCTATGGAGATCTGTCAGTGCTGCCAAGAACACTGCTTTTGACTGGCTCGCGCGATCTTTTGACGCCCGACAATCTGATCTTCGCGGAAAAAGCCCGCGCCGCCGGCGTTGAAATCGATCTTGTCTATGAGGAAGGCATGTTCCACGTCTGGCCGCTGATCGACATGCCGGAGGCCCGGCGCGCCCGCGAGCGCATCGTCGAATTTCTCGGGGAGAGCCGGATCGTGCAAGACACGAGACTAAGGCCTGAACAGCGCCCCGCCGAAGCGGCGGAGTAGCTCTATATTGTCGTCCTTACCAGCCGGTCAGAACTTGCCGGTTTCCCGGAACACTTCGAAGGTCGCGCGGATGTGGTCGGCGACGGCCTTGACCGGCGCGCTGGCGTCCGGCGCCACCACCATCGCCAGATTGTAGGTGCCGATGTCGGGCATGCCGTCCTTCGGGCAGAGTTCGACCATGTCGTTGCCGAGAAACGACTTCGGCAGCGGCGCCACGGCGAGATCGGACATGATCGCGGCGCGCTGGCCGGCCGTGTGCGCGCTCATATAGGCGATGCGGTAGTTGCGGCCCTCGCGGCCAAGCGCATCGAGCGCTCCGGCGCGCCAGGCGCAGCCCTCTTCCCAAAGCGACACCGGCAGCGGCTCGCGCAGATGCGCGCAGCCGCCCTTGGCGCCAGCCCAGACGATCGGCTCGGTCAGCAGCACCTCGGCGCCGAGCGCGCTGGTCTTGTAGGAATTGGTCAGCAGCGTGATGTCGAGCGCCCGGTCGTCCATGCGCCGGCGCAGATTGCTGCTCTGGTCGATGGTGACGTCGACGGCGATCGACGGATGCGACTGCGCGAAACGCTTCAGCACATGCGGCAGCACGCGCTCGCCGTAATCGTCCGGCGAACCAAGCCGCACGACACCGACAATCTCGGGAATGATGAACTTCGACACCACCTCGCGGTTGATCGACAGCAGCCGGCGGGCATAGCCGAGCAGCATCTCGCCGTCCGTGGTCAGCGACACCGAGCGGGCGTCGCGCGCGAACACGGAGCGGCCGAGAATGTCCTCCAGCTTCTTGATCTGCATGGAGACGGCCGAAGGCGTGCGAAAGACGGCATTGGCGGCGGTGGTGAAGCTGCCGGTCTCGGCAATCGCCACGAAAGTGCGCAAAACGTCGAGATCGAGCAGTGGCAGCGGATGATTGAGCGGGGCGTTCATGGCAACCGACCTTCAATTTTTCTGATACAAAACATCACTCCATTTCGTTTGATTGAACATCAGATTGGGAGGATAGTCAACTCCATCGAATGAGGCAGCTGCCACAAGCAGCCATGAAACGACCCCGACACAGACCTGCATTCGACACGAAATGAAGTTGAAACAAACCCGACGTAACCAACGCGCTGTCTGGCACCCGCCAGCCACCAAAGGAGAAAGAAATGTCTATCCTGTCGTCTCTTGGTCGCATCGCGACCGAATTCAGCGCGGCACGCGCCCGCTACCAGACCGAGCGCGCCATCCGTTCCTTGCCGATCGAACTGCAGAAGGATATCGGCTGGCCTGAGGCTTCCGACACCAAGACCGGTACTCGCAATGGCATCGGATCCTGGGCTGGAGCAAAGTAGATCGTGTGTACTATGTGCTGAAGGCCTGCCGCGCGAACCGCCCGGCAGGCCTTCTTTATTTTATTTGTATACAAATGAGTTTTGGAGCCATGTCGCCAACGCATGACGCATATGAGAAAGCCGCATAGCAGCTCCTGTTTTCACTTAATGTCTTGTAAATGATCGTAAATTTTGAGCACCTTGCCCAAATCTGTCGCAATCGATGTCGCATTTCATATCAAGCGGTTCGCTTTTGCGATTTAGTTTCTGCTTACACAAGCCTATATCAGCGCCAGCAAACGAGCTGCCCCACTCCATCAAGCGAAGGCGACCCGTCTGAGCAACCGAATGGAGATGATTATGAAGCTTTTTGCCCGCCTCTTTGCCCGCCGCGAAATGAACCTGACCACCGCTCTCGAGCGTCAGCGTCTCGCCAACACCATGCCCGGCCAGACTGGCGCCATGAATGCGGCGCGCCTCGGCTTCGTCGCCTGAAGATTTTCCAGGCAGCGCATCCCTGCCGCTGCTTTAAAACTGCAACGCCGCCTGCCTCCAGCCAGAGCGGCGTTTTTGTTCTGCGCACAGGCTGTACGCTGCCTGTCCCTTGAACAGTTCGTGCCACTTCCGGGCCCCGCTGCACGCCGATTGCCCATTTGCGACCCATGTCGCAAATTTAATCTTGTCGTAGCGGCGTAGCCGATTGACAGACATGGTTTTTCCTGATGTCGCTATGCTATTCGCGACATCCTGTTCGCGCCATGGCTGTGTGAGGTTCCCTTGAACGCCGTAAAGCATCCGATCAAGCGGTCGTTTGTATTCTTCCTTATTCCCGATTTCACCATGATCGCCTTTGCGACCGCGCTCGACCCGCTGCGCTCGGCCAATCGCATGCTCGGCTACGAGGCCTATCGATGGCGCCTCGCCAGCATCGACGGCAAGCCGGTGCGCGCCTCGAACGGAGTCGAGTGCGCGGTCAACACGTCGCTCGAGGATGAACGCAAGAAGATGGCAGGTCCCGATCGGCCGAACATGGCCATCGTCTGCAGCGGCATCAATGTCGAGCGCTACCAAAACAAGTCCGCCTTCGCCTGGCTGCGCGAGGAATACAATCGCGGCGTCGCCGTCGGCGGCCTGTGCACCGGCGCGCATATCCTCGCCGCCGCCGGCCTGTTGTCCATCAAGCGCTGCGCCATCCACTGGGAGAACCTGCCGGGCTTTTCCGAGGCGTTCCCGAAGGCCAATGTCTTTGCCGACCTCTTCGAGATCGACCAGAACATCTACACC
>NZ_RZRW01000503.1:0-4161 GCF_003998745.1 Mesorhizobium sp. M7A.F.Ca.US.014.04.1.1
GTTGAGATTACCGGCGCTGAGTGGGTGGATGTGTGCCAGAGGTAGCATTAGCACCAAGCCGGAGCTCAAGCGCACAGGACATGGTGCCCCGATCCGAGATTTGGCCGGGCTGACCGAAGCATCTGGAGAGGCGGACTTCGGGGGCAAGTCCTGCTTTCAAATTTGGTCGGAGTGGCCGGATTCGAACCGACGACCCCTTGACCCCCAGTCAAGTGCGCTACCGGGCTGCGCTACACTCCGGACCGCGGAAAGCCCTATATTCTCAAGGGTTCAGAAGCAAGAGGCGAATTCGCTGAAATTGGTGAAATGGGAACAGATGGTGTCCCGGTGTGCCTTTGGTGACCGAAAGTCACACCGACAAATCATACCGCAAGTGCTGCTTAGGTTCCGGTCACCGAGGGCGGACACACTACGTGCTTTGTCTTGCCCTGGAAGGGCATAGCCTGCACCGCTCTAGGCTGCAATTGCCCAAAGAAGTTCAAGACTTCGTTCAATCGCCAGAATGTTCGAAGGAATATGTAGGCTACGAGGAAAGGGGAGCGCTGACGAGCTCCCCTGACGCTAGATCTGATCCGCGAAAATGATGTCGATGCACTACTGACCCATTCCAAACTTGTAGGTTAGCCGGGCCATCACGGCATCGACCTTTGCCTCTGTGCGATAGGTCTCGGGATTGTCGCCGAGAGTGCCATCATCGAACACGTTGTCGCCCGTGCTCGTCTTATGGCCGAGGTCAACGTGGGTGTAGTCCACGCCAAGCGAGAGGTTGTTCGTAAGGGCATAGTCGATGCCAGCGCCGAGCGCATAGCCGTTCTGCCACTCATTCTTTTCGTAGGTCACCAGGGCGTCGTTGTCTCGGGCGCGGAAATCCACCTTGCCGCCGGCATAACCAGCCTTGGCATAGATCAGCACGCGATCGAAGGCGTAGCCGACGCGGCCGACGACCGTGGCATAATTCGAGATTTTGGCGGTCTCGGTGTCGCTGTCCGGGAAATAGGGGCTGGTGATGGTCTTGCGGATGCCCGTTGCCGTCCAGGTCGCTTCGCCGCCCAGAATGAACTGTCCCCACTGCCATTGCGCGCCTGCATGGATACCGCCGGCTACGCCGGCTTTGTTGAAGTCAAATCCTTCTGTTCCCGCCGGAACGAGGTCGGTGAAGAACCCACCGTTTGGCTCGGTCATATCCGTTGCCGTGATGTCACCATTGGCAACGCCGAGATGGCCGCCGACATAGAGGCCGCTCCAGTCATAGGCCGACCCCGCAACCGGGGCCAACATGTCTGCTGCTGACGCGGTGCTTGCCGACAGGGCGGCAACCGCGAGAACTGCTAAGAATCTATTCACGTATTTCTCCCAACCCAAGTAATTCCCTCGGGAACAACAATAGCCGGGAGCGAAATGAAATTATGTGATGTTTTTGCCACAACCGCATATTTTTGCCATGGACCAACCGTCCGTCGAGCACTCGATCTACACTGGCCTGACGCTTCAAAACGCAAATGAAGCCGAGTAAAGCGCATGTAGAGCGCCTAGTCAGGAAATCCATCAGAAACTTCGTATTCGGGAAGCTCTCGAAGCTGTCTTCGTCGTGATGTAGAGCGGGCCGGATCTCCACCGAAGGCCAACGTGAAGCCCTCTCACTCCCGCGACTTTTATGCCGGTGCCGGCGAGCCCTGTAAGGCAGGCCGCAACAGCAGTTGATGCCTATATTCCAGCGCGATGGCGCCCCAGATCAGGCCGAGCAGCAGGTAGACATGGCGCCAGTGGTCGATGTCGATGAAGGTGCCGAGCCCGATATTGCCGATGAAGGCGACATAGGCGCACAGGAGATAGGGCTGCCACGGCCGGTCGCGCAGCAGGATGCGGAAGCCGGCTGCTATCGTCCACAAGACGAGCGCGAGGAACGACACGAAGCCGAGCCAGCCATAATCCATCAGCATCTTCAGCCAGATGTCGTGGGTGTCTTCACCGAAGATCGTGCCGAAGACCAGCGGGCCGATGCCGAACGGATGCTCCATCGCCATCTGGAAGCCGATGCCGTAGCGGGCGAAGCGGCCGAGGCGGGCGGTGTCGTAGCTCTGTTCGAGATGGGCACGGTTGGAGAACATCTCCGACACGCCGGGCAGCTGCAGGATGACGATCATGGCGACGACCAGCAGCGCCAGTGCTGCAATCGTCATCACCACCACGCGCAGCCGGAACATGCCGCTGGCGCTCTGCAGGAACAGGCAGCCGGTGAGCAGGACGGCCGAAACGGCGAACATGCCCCAGGCGCCGCGCGAAAAGGAGAAGAAGATGCCGGCGGTGATGATCAGCAGTGGCACCGCCAGCAGCGGCATGCGCGTCACCGGTCCGGTCAGGAGCAAATAGAGCAGATAGATGCCGGGCAGCACCAGGAACGGTCCAAACACGTTCGGATCCTGGAAGGCGCCGGCGGCACGGTCGTATTTGGTGAACATCTCGGCGCCCGGAAAGGCATGGAAGTAGCCTGCAATGCCAAGCAGCGAGGTGGCCACGGCCGAAACCACATAGGCAATGAAGATCAATCGGTAGAGGCTCGGCTGTACGGCTGTGATCGATGCGAAGAACACCGCGCTGAAGGCGAGAAACAGCGACACGGCGAGATAGAGCGGCGTGTTGGCGAGGTCCGCCATCTGCGTCATGGAGATCATGCCGCCGATGTTCATCGTCACCAGCAGCACCAGCAGCGGCGTTGCCGCGCGGGAAATCCGCAAGCCGAAAAGCGCCCAGATGGCAATCAGCCCCGCCATGTAGAGCTCATAGGGCGCCGGCTCGCTGATGACGAAGCCGGACAGCAGAATGCCGATGAAGACCGCGCCCGAGGAAATCAGCGCGACCAGCTTGGCGTTGACCACGACCTGCGGCAGATCATGGCTGATCGCGCTCAATAGGCGTTTTCCGTATTGAGCAGCCGGAGCGGCGTCAGGAACAGGATCCGCAAATCGAACAGCAGCGACCAGTTCTCGATGTAGTAGAGATCATACTCCGTGCGCATGCGGATCTTCTCGTTGGTGTCCATCTCGCCGCGCCAGCCATTGATCTGCGCCCAGCCGGTGACGCCGGGCTTGACCTTGTGGCGGGCGAAATAGCCGTCGACGACCTCGTTGTAGAGCAGGTTATGCGACTGCGCGGCGATGGCGTGCGGACGCGGGCCGACCAGCGATAGCGAACCCAGAAGCGAATTGAAGAACTGCGGCAGCTCGTCGATCGAGGTCTTGCGGATGAAGCGGCCGACGCGGGTGACGCGAGGATCGTTCTTGGTCACCGTCTGCTTGGCGGTCGGGTCGGCCTTGTCGGTATACATCGAACGGAACTTATAGACCTCGATGATCTCGTTGTTGAAACCGTGCCGCTTCTGATGGAACAGCACCGGACCCTTGCTGTCGAGCTTGATGGCGATGGCGGTCGCCAGCATGACCGGCGAGAACACGACGATGCCGATCAGGCTGAAGACGATATCGAAGGCGCGTTTGGCCACCGAATCCCAGTCGTTGATCGGCTTGTCAAAGATATCCAGCATCGGCACCGCGCCGATGTAGGAATAGGCACGCGGGCGAAACTGCAGCGCGTTGGAATGCGCCGAAAGCCGGATGTCGACCGGCAGCACCCACAGCTTCTTCAGCAACTGCAGAACGCGGGATTCGGCGGTCAGCGGCAGCGACACGATCAGCATGTCGATGCGGGCTATGCGGGCGAATTCAATCAGTTCCGAAATGGTGCCGAGCTTGGGGTAGCCGGCGACGATGGGCGGCGAGCGCTTGTCGCTGCGATCGTCGAAGATGCCGCAGATGCGGATATCGTTGTAGGGCTGCTTTTCGACCGAGCGGATCAGGATTTCCGCCGCCTTGCCGCCGCCGACGATGACGGCGCGCCGCTCCATGCGGCCATCGCGCGCCCAGGCCCGGATCAGCTTCGACATTACCAGCCTGAGGCCGAAGATGAGAACGAAGCCGATGACGAACCAGCTGCCCAACAAAAGGCGCGAATAGTTTTCCGACATCTTCATGACGAACGCCGTCAGCGCCATCAGGGCGAAAGTGCCGGCCCAGACCAGCAGCACACGGCCGAAATTGGCGATCGGCCGCATCAGGGCGACGATCTGGTAGCAGTCGGTGACGTCGAGCCGCACCACGGCAAGGA
>NZ_RZRW01000504.1:0-4154 GCF_003998745.1 Mesorhizobium sp. M7A.F.Ca.US.014.04.1.1
CCGGAGGGCGCAGCGACCTAGCGCGACATTTCGGTGCCTATCGCCTCGATCCCGCGTTTCATCGAAGAAGCCGCCGGCGCGGTGGCGTCGGTGAGCGCCGGCGCGCGCGTGGTCTGCTTCGGCCATATGGGCGACGGCAATCTCCACTACAACATTTCCCGGCCCGTCGACGGCGACGATGAGGCGTTCCTCGCTCTCTATCACCCCATGAACAAGGCGGTGCACGATGTGGTGCGCAGCCTGCACGGTTCGATCTCGGCCGAGCATGGCATCGGCCAGTTGAAGCGCGACGAACTGATCGCCACCGCGCCGCCGATGGCGATCGATCTGATGCGAAGGGTGAAGGCCGCTTTCGACCCGGCCGGCATCATGAATCCGGGTAAGGTTATCTGATCCTTTCGACATCTTGTGGCTGGTGGGATTCCGATAACCATCCCTGAGATCAGCAAAATTTAACCGACTTTCTTAAGCGGGGCGGTAAGGAGCCCGCGCTACTGTCTCCATACAAACGAGGCTGGAAAAACCGGCCCGGAGAGAACCGGACACCGGCTCTCAGGAGACAGACAGGAAGGCCACTCTATGAACACCGGACTGAAGCCAGTCTGGGCGGGACGCAACATGCGTCTCGACCCATTCCGCCTGCCGCAAGTGGTGAGCTACGCGACTCGCGACGACTACGGCGATGTAACCTTCACCATCGACCAGCGCGGCGCCGTGATCCGCCGCTTGCTCGAGATGAGCGGCCTGCCCGCGATCATCGTTCTGCCTTCCAATGCGTTCCGCGGCGTTGCCGCCCGCGCCATGGAGGATCCGGACGGCAATGTCACGGTGACCCTGGAACTCCTGCACAACGACCCGATGCTGTCGGTGCCGCTGCTGGTGGCCGACGATCTCGACGATGTCGCAGCCGACCGGCGCGCCTGGGCCGACGCTTACCGCCTGCCGATGCTGCTCATCGAATCGGACGGCGTTGCCCGCACCCTGGAAGAATCGCTCGGCGCCGCCATCAAGACGCTGCCGCCGCAGGATCGGCGCAAGGGGCGGATTTCGAACACGCGCCGCCCGCGTTTCCTCGCTCGCCGCAGAGCTGGCGACCTCGGTCTCAGGCTGGTCGTCGACGGCCAGGAGATTATTTCGCGGGAGTAGGAAGGTTCTTCCTTCTCCCCCTGTGGGAGAAGGTGGCCGAGCGAAGCTCGGTCGGATGAGGGGTGTTCCAGCTTGGCAACGCCGGCACTCCGTCCAGCACCCCTCAACCGTCTTGGCGCTGCGCGCCAATCCACCTTCTCCCACAAGGGGAGAAGGGAAAAAGCCCGCTAAACCAGCGGCTTCAGAGCCACCCACACAGCGCCGCCGATCAGGCCGAGGAAGATCAGCCAGCCGACCTGGTTGTTCGACCTGAACAGGCGCAGGCATTGGTCCGGATTGTCGATGTCCAACACGGCGATCTGCCGCGCCATATGGGTGCCGGCGGCGATCAGCCCGGCCAGCGCCACCACCGGCGCCTGCGCCGACGCGAAGGCGATGGCGAAGCAGATCAGCGCGCCGCCATAAAGTCCGGCCAGCCAGGCCTTGGTGTTGTCGCCGAACAGGCGTGCCGTCGAGCGCACGCCGACAATGGCGTCATCTTCCTTGTCCTGGTGCGCGTAGATCGTGTCGTAGCCGATCACCCACAGGATCGAGCCGATATAGAGCATGACAGCAGGCCCATCGAGATCGCCGAACTCGACCGCCCATCCCATCAGCGCGCCCCAGGAAAAAGCAAGGCCGAGCACCAGTTGCGGCCAGTTGGTTATCCGCTTCATGAACGGATATATGGCGATGACCGCCAGTGAGCAGATGCCGAGCAGGACGGCAAAGCTGTTGAACTGGATGAGCACGACGAGGCCGACCAGGGCCTGCAGGACGAGAAACAGCCATGCCCGCCGGCGCGTCGCCTTGCCTGACGGCAGCGGTCGCGAGCGCGTGCGCTCCACCTGGTTGTCGATGTCCTCGTCGACGAGGTCGTTGTAGGTGCAGCCGGCGCCGCGCATGGCGATGGCCCCGACCAGGAACAGCACAAGATACAAAGGCGCCGGCAGCAGTGAGAGCAGCGGGTCGCCGGGACGCGGATAGGCGCTTGCCGCCAAGGCCGCCGACCACCAGCACGGCCACAGCAGCAGTTGCCAGCCTATCGGCCTGTCCCACCGCGCAAGCTGCGCATAGGGCCATATCGAGCGCGGCAGCACGCGGTAGACCCAATGGCCGTTCGGCGCATCGGCGACACGGCCCTGGGCCGCTTTCGACTGGATGGTTTCCATGCCCATGGAGTGGCAGCAGCGGCGGAAACCGTCAAGCGGCAAGCGGAGACGCGGCGCCCGTCAGCCTTTCACGAGGCAAAGATGTCGCGGGTGGCGAACCAGTCCTTGGCCACCTCGACGAAGGCCAGCGCTGCATTCGACACACGCTGATGCGTGTCATAGGTAAGCAGGATCCGCTGCATGGGCAGCGGATCCGACAGCGGCTTGCAGATGAGCGGCAGCCCGTCATAGCTGCGGTCGCCATGCGGGCGGGTGTAGCTGACCGCAACGCCGAAGCCGTTGGCGACCATGCTCCGTTGCAGTTCGAACGAGCTTGTCGTCATGTCGGCCACAGGCGAAAGGCCGCGGCTGCGGAACAGGTCGAGCATATGCTGCCAGCTGTGCGGCTGGTCGGTGGTGATCAGCGGATAGGCGGCCAGATCGGCAAGGCTGACCGACGGGCGATCCGCCAGGGCATGGCCTGCCGGCAACAGCGCGTGCGGGCGAAGTTCACGCAGCAGGATGCGGGCGAAATGCGTCGGCAGGCTGAGATCATAAGTCAGGCCGAGATCGATGGCCGCGTCACCCAGCCGTCGACCCAGCGTCTCGAACGTCTCGTCGCGAACGACGATCTTGACGGCCGGATAGCGTTCGGAGAAGGCGCGGATCAAAGCCGGCGCGAAGAAAGGCGCCAGATCCTCGAAGCATCCCAACACCAACTCGCCGCTGACAGCCGATTTGCTTGAACCCAGGCCGATGAGTTCCTCCGTTTCGGTGAGAACCTGCCTTGCCTTGGCCACGACGGCGCGGCCGAACGATGTCGGCGACACGCCGCTTCCCCGCTGGCGGACGAACAGTTTCTGGCCGAAATTCTTTTCGACCGCGTCGATGGCCACCGAGATCGACGGCTGAGAGACGTTCAGCATCCTTGCCGCGCCGGTGACGCTGCCGTGACGCGCCACGGCAACCAGATAGCGCAGCTGCGTGAAAGTCACACTCATAGAGGCACTCTATATGTCAGATCGATAGTTATTATTTTACCGAATGAATAGATGTTGCGATAGTGGCTTTATTCCAAGAGGAGAACGCCATGGCTTCCCGGACTGCCACCCTCGACGCCACCAGGATCGGCGCGTCCACGATTGCCGACTATCAGCGTGACGGCGCTGTTTGCATTCGCGGCGCCTTCAAGGGCTGGGTCGACACGATTGCCGCCGGCATCGAACGCAACATGCAGAACCGCAGCGCCACCGCATCCGACATAGCCAACGGTCGCGGTAGTTTCTTCGATGACTACTGCAACTGGGAGCGCATCCCCGAATTCGTCAGCCTGGTACGGGACTCACCCGCCGCCGAACTGGCGGCGGCGGTGATGCAGTCGCGCACCGCGCAGTTCTTCCATGATCATGTGCTGGTGAAGGAACCCGGCACGCAGAAGCCGACGCCCTGGCATCAGGACATCCCCTACTATTTCGTCGATGGCCAACAGACGGTGAGCTTCTGGATACCCATCGACCCGGTGAAAGAGGCGACGCTGCGGCTGATCGCCGGCTCGCACAAATGGGACAAGATGATCCTGCCGGTGCGCTGGCTCGACGATAGCAATTTCTATGCCGGCGAGGGCGACTATCTGCCGGTGCCCGATCCCGACAAGGACCCTTCGATGAAGGTGCTCGAATGGGAAATGGAGCCGGGCGACGCCATCCTGTTCGACTTCAGGACCGCGCATGGCGCGCGTGGCAATATGACCGCGGCGCGGCGCCGGGCGCTGTCGCTGCGCTGGGTCGGTGACGATGCGCGCTATGTCGAGCGGCCGGGCCGCACAGCCTCTCGCCCGGCTGCATGCCGTGGCCATGATAGGGCGGCGAGGTGCGGCCC
>NZ_RZRW01000505.1:0-4151 GCF_003998745.1 Mesorhizobium sp. M7A.F.Ca.US.014.04.1.1
GACTTCGATCGCCAGCCAGTTCGTGCTCAACCGAGACATCGACGCGGCGGCGGCCGACGTGCAGGCGGCGATCGCGCGCACGCAGAAATCATTGCCGCCGCAGATGACGGCGCCGCCGAGCTATCGCAAGGTCAATCCGGCCGACGCGCCGATCCTTTTGATGTCGCTGGTCAGCGACACGGTTCCGCTGACCGACCTCGATGCGTTCGCGGAAAACGTCATCTCGCCGTCGCTGTCGACCATCGACGGCGTGGCGCAGGTCTCGATCTTCGGCCAGCAGAAATACGCGGTGCGCATCCAGATCGACCCGACCGCGCTTGCCGCACGCGGCATCTCGATCGATCAGCTGCAGGCGGCGGTTGCCTCGGCCAACAGCAACACGCCGCTCGGCGTGCTCCAGAACGACAAGCAGCAGCTCACCATCACCGCCAACACGCAGCTGACCGACGCCGCCGGTTTCTCCAACATCATCATCGCCACCAAGAACGGTCACCCGGTACGGCTGGGCGAGGTGACCCGCGTGGTCGATTCGGTGCAGACGACCACGACCGCAAGTTGGTACGATGGCACCCGCGCGATCATCATGGCCGTGCAGCGCCAGCCCGACGCCAACACTGTCGACGTCGTCGACAAGGTCAAGGCGATGCTGCCGTCCTTCAAGGACCAGATGCCGGCCGCCGCCGACATCAAGTTGCTTAACGACCGCTCCAGTTCGATCCGGCAGGCGGTCAGCGACGTGCAGTTCACGCTGCTGCTCACCATTGCCCTGGTCATCATGGTGATCTTCGTGTTCCTGCGCCGGGTGACGGCGACAATCATCCCGGCCGTGGCGGTGCCGATCTCGCTGATCGCCACGCTCGGCGCGATGTTCCTGTTCGGCTTTTCCATCGACAACATCTCGCTGATGGGCCTGACGCTGGCGGTCGGCCTCGTCGTTGACGACGCCATCGTGATGCTTGAAAACATCTTCCGCCACATGGAGGAGGACGGGCTGTCGGCCTTCGACGCCTCGCTGAAGGGCGCGCGCGAAATCGGCTTCACCATCATCTCGATCTCGATCTCGCTGGTGGCGGTTTTCATCCCCGTGCTGCTGATGGGCGGCGTCATCGGGCGCATCTTCAACGAGTTCGCCGTGGTGGTGACGGTCGCCATCCTGGCGTCGATGTTCGTGTCGCTGACGCTGACGCCGATGCTGTGCTCGCGGCTGCTGTCGGTGACCAAAGCCGACCGCGACAAGCATGGCCCCGGTCACAAGCAGGACCTCGTCACGCGCGGCTACGACAGGGTCTTGAGCTTCTGCCTGCGGCACACCTTCCTGGTGTTCCTCGTCTTCGTCGGCACCGCGGCAGCGTCGGTGTGGCTGATCCAGATCTCGCCGAAGGGCTTCTTCCCGCAAGAGGATATCGGCCAGATATCGGTGACCACCATTGCCCGCCAGGACATCTCGTTCGACGCCATGTCCAGGCTGCAAGGGCAGGTCGCCAGCGTCTTCTCGCATTCGCCCTATGTCGACCATGTGGCGTGGTCGGCGGGCAGCGGCAACAACGCGCTCAACCAGGGGCAGCTCTTCGTCCAGCTCAAGGGCAAGGACCAGCGCCCCGATATCGAGAAGGTGCTTGCGGATCTGCGCAAGCAACTGGCCCGCGTGGCGGGCATCGAGACCTACATGCAGCCGGTGCAGAATTTGAGGCTGGGCTCGCGGTCGTCCGCAAGCGCCTACCAGCTCGTGGTTCAGGGCCTTGATACCGGCCTCACCGATATTTGGGCGCAGAAACTGAACGACGCGATGGCGGCCGACCATGCGAACTTCACCGACGTCACCAGCGACCTGCAGAACAATGCGCTGCAGGCGACGCTGGTGGTGGATCGCGACAAGGCCGCCCAACTCGGTATCGATACCGACACGTTGCGCTCCGCCCTCTATGGCGGGTTCGGCACCGACCAGGTTTCGACCATCTTCGGTTCGGCCGACAGCTATGAAGTCATCACCGAGCTCGATCCCAAGATCGAGTGGTCGCCCGAGCGGATGCTGGCCATCCAGATGAGGACGGCGAGCGGCAGTCTTGTTCCGCTCGGCGCCTTCGCCCGCGTCGATCGCACGGCCGGCGCCCTGACCGTCAACCAGCTCGGCCAGCTTCCAGCCGTGACCATCTCCTACAATCTGCCGCAGGGCGTGGCGCTGGGCGACAGCGTGACGCGCATCAATGCGCTGAAAGAGCAGATCGGCATGCCGACGGTGATCTCGACGACCTTTGCCGGCACGGCCAAGACCTTCCAGGATTCGCTGGCCAACCAGGGTTTTCTGGTCGGCGGCGCAATCCTGACCATCTACATCGTGCTCGGCATCCTCTACGAAAGCTTCATCCACCCGCTGACCATCCTCACCGGCCTGCCATCGGCCGTACTGGGAGCGGTCGTTGCGCTGCGCTTCGCCGGCATGGATCTGTCGGTCATCGCGGTGATCGGCATCCTGATGCTGATCGGCATCGTCAAGAAGAACGGCATCATGATGGTCGATGTCGCGCTTGAGTTGCGACGAGAAGGCATGTCGGCGACCGAGTCGATCCACAAGGCCTGCCTGATGCGCTTCAGGCCGATCATGATGACGACGCTGGCGGCACTCATGGGCACGTTCCCGATTGCGCTCGGCACCGGCGCCAGCGCCGAACTGCGCCAGCCGCTGGGCGTTGCCGTTGTCGGCGGCCTGCTTGCCTCGCAGGCACTGACCCTGTTCGTGACGCCGGTGATCTATGTCTACATGGAGAATTTCTCGGGCTGGCTGGTCGGGCTTTGGTCGAAGCGCAAGGGCGAGCCGGGTCCGGTCGAAACTGTCGACCAGCTCTCGCTGTTCAAGGCGAGGGAAGACATGCAGCCCGAACCGCAGCGGGCGGCCGCCGAATGATGTGACAGGGCCAGTGCATGTGCCGCTGGCCCAAGGCGTTGCGCTTGCGGTGGCACCACCGGAACCGTAATTTGTCGCCATGTCCCACGATCATCATCACGATAACGAACTTGATCCGTTTGCCGCCCGCGTGCGTGCGCTGGAGACGATCCTCGCCCAGAAGGGTCTGATCGATCCGGCCGCGATCGACGTCATCGTCGACACCTACGAGACGAAGATCGGGCCGCGCAACGGCGCCAGGGTGGTGGCCAAGGCCTGGAGCGATCCTGCCTTTGCCGATTGGCTGAAGCGCGACGCGACGGCGGCGATCGCATCGCTGAGCTATACCGGCCGCCAGGGCGAGCACATGCAGGCGGTGTTCAACACGCAGGATACCCATAATCTCGTCGTCTGCACACTGTGCTCCTGCTATCCGTGGTCGGTGCTTGGCCTGCCGCCGGTCTGGTACAAGGCGCCGCCCTATCGTTCGCGCGCGGTGATCGATCCGCGCGGCGTGCTGGAAGAGTTCGGGCTGACGCTGCCGGCGGACAAGAAAATCCGCGTCTGGGATTCCACTGCCGAGCTGCGCTATCTCGTCGTGCCGATGCGGCCCGAGGGTACCGAGGGCTGGAGCGAGGAGCGGCTGGCGGAGCTGGTGAGCCGCGATGCGATGATCGGCACCGGCCTGGCGGAACAGCCGGCATGAACGGGCCGCAGGATCTCGGCGGACAGATGGGTTTCGGCCCGGTCGCGCCGGAAAAGGACGAACCTTACTTCCATGCCGCCTGGGAAAGGCGGGCGCTCGGCGTGACGCTGACTGCCGGCGCCATGGGCGCCTGGAACATCGACGAGAGCCGGCATGCACGGGAATCGCTGCATCCGGCTGTCTACTATTCATCGAGCTACTACGAGATATGGATCAAGGCGCTGGAGGTGCTGTTAAAGCGCCATGGCTTCGTCAGCCAGCGCGATCTCGAAGCGGGCAAGGCAGTCGATCCAGCAGCGACTCCCAAGAGGGTGCTGAAGGCGGAAAACGTGCCCGCGGTGTTGGCCAAGGGCAGCCCTTGCGACCGGCCGGTGGCGCAAGCGGCGCGGTTCAAGGCGGGCGACGCCGTGCGGACCAAAAACTTCAACCCGACCGGCCACACGCGGCTGCCGCGCTACGCACGCGGCAAGCACGGCGTGATCGAGGCGGTGCACGACGGTTTTGTTTTTCCCGACAGCAACGCGCATGGACACGGCGAAAATCCGCAATGGGTCTACACCGTGG
>NZ_RZRW01000506.1:0-4138 GCF_003998745.1 Mesorhizobium sp. M7A.F.Ca.US.014.04.1.1
CCCTCACACCTTGACCAATTGCTCCACGCGGTCCTTCTCGCCAAAAATCCTGAGATACCGCTCGATCTCTTTCACATCGCCGGTCGCCTTGGCCGGATTGTCCGACAGCTTGACCGCTGGCCTGCCATTGGCCTCGGTGACCTTGCAAACCAGCGATATGGCGTCGAGGCTGTTGGTTTCCGTCGGCGCGCAGCCTTCGAAATCATTGGTCAGATTGGTGCCCCAGCCGAACGACATGCGCACCTTGCCCTTGAAGTGGCGATAGGTCTCCTCGATGGTCTCGACCTCGAGCCCGTCGGAGAAGATCAGCAGTTTCTGCTTGGGGTCCTTGCCCTTGTCGCGCCACCAGGACAGGATTTTTTCGCCGCCTTCGATCGGCGGCGCGCTGTCGGGGCGAAAGCCCGTCCAGTCGGCCACCCAGTCCGGCGCATCGCGCAGGAACGATGCTGTGCCGAAGGCGTCGGGCAGCACGATCAGCAGATTGCCGCCATAGTAGCGCTGCCAGTCCTGCAGCACCTTGTAAGGCGACTGTCTCAGCTCTTTTTCCGAGTCGGCAAGCGCGGCAAACACCATCGGCAGCTCATGTGCGTTGGTGCCGAGCGCTTCGAGGTCGTTGTCCATGGCCAAAAGCACGTTGGAGGTGCCGGTGAACGCCTCGCCGATGCCTTCCTTCAACGCCTCGACACACCAGCGCTGCCATAGGAAGGAATGGCGCCGGCGCGTGCCGAAATCCGAGATGCGGATGCCGGGCAGCGCCTTCAGCCGCTCGGTCTTGGCCCACATCTTGGATTTGGCGCGGGCATAGAGCACGTCGAGCGCGAAAGGCCCGAACGCCCGCATCGCCGCGCGAGATCGGAGTTCATTGATGATGGCGAGCGCCGGGATTTCCCACAGCGTGGTGTACATCCACGGCCCGCTGAAGGTCAGTTCATACTGCCCGTCGCACTTCGACAGCTCGTATTCGGGCAGCCGGAAGCCTTCCAGCCAGGCGAGGAATTCCGGTTCGAAGATCTGCTTGCGGCCGTAGAAATTGTTACCGCCGAGCCAGATCATCTCCTTCTTGGAGAAGCGCAAGGTGCGGGCATGGTCGAGTTGTTCGCGCAATTCGCCCTCGTCGATCTCGTCGGCAAGGCGCACCGAGGTCGTGCGGTTGATCAGCGAGAAGGTTGCGTCGACCTTGGGATACATGCCCCAGATCATCTGCAGCATCAAAAGCTTGTAGAAATCCGTGTCGAGCAAGCTGCGCACGATCGGGTCGAGCTTCCAGGTGTGGTTGTAGACGCGCCGCGCAATATCGGTCTTAGCCATGTTTCAACACCGCCTTCGCTGCCTGCCATCCACAATTGCGACAGGCCTCATAGCATCGAATCGGCCGCAACGCTGCCCGCTTTCAGGCTGGCCCGACAAAAAGAGCTGCCTGCATGCGGCGGCGCGCAGCCCGGCATCAGCTTGCGGATTTGCCGCCCATCACCCTGAGCGCCGGACGCTTGCGGCGGCTGACGATGCGGCCGGCCACAGGGGCGTCGGCGCGCCCATCGTCCCCCGCTTTCTCGGCAAACAGCCAGTCGACGAACACCTGCACGATCGGCGTCGTCCGCATCTCGTTGCGGCAGACGACATAGAAATCGTCGACCGCCGGCACCGACAGGCTGAACGGCGCGACCAGCATGCCCCTGGCCAGCAGCGCGCTTGCCGTCACCGAGTCGCCCAGCGCCACGCCGTGGCCGTGCACCGCCGCCTCGGTCGCCATACGGGCATCGCCGAGGTGATGGCGGCGGCCCCGCTCCAGGTCCAGCGCATCGGCGGCAGCCAGCCAGGTGTGCCACTCGCGGCCGTCATCGCCATGCAGGAAGACATGATCGGCGAGATCCCTGACGCTGCGGATCGGCCGGTTGTTGATCAAGGTCGGGCTGACCACGGGAAACAGTTCGAGGCCCGACCATTTGCGCATCCAGCAATCGGTCCAGCTGCCGTCGCCATAATGCACGCAGACATCGATATTGGGCGCCCGCAAATCCTTGGGATCGTTGGAAGGAATAAGCGTCAGCCTTATGTCGGGATATTGCGCCATGAAACTGCCGAGCCGCGGTGTCATCCACAGCAACAGTAGCGCCGGCACGCAGGAGACCGAAAGTGTGCCGCTGCTCGCCGGCCTTGTCATGCGCTGGGTGGCGGCGGCGATGCCGTCGAACGCGGTCGACACCGCCGGCAGAAGCTCCGCGCCATGCGGTGTCAGCTTGACCCGCTGGCCGACCCGCTCGAACAGCTTGACACCGAGCGACTGCTCGAGCGCCTTGATCTGGTGGCTGACGGCGCCATGAGTGACGTTCAGCTCAGTCGCCGCCTTGGTCAGTGAACCATGGCGAGCCGTTGCCTCGAAGGCGCGCAGCGGATTGAGCGGTGGCAGGCGCTTGGTCATGGTACCACTTTGTTGTGAGATTTTCTCACAGAAAACACCCTAACAATATCAATTGATTTTTCAATGCCACTGCCAGACACTTGAGTTTAGAACAGCATCAAGACATGAAATCTGCAGGCAGCCAGCGGGACAGCGGCCCGGCCGGATGACGGTCGGTTCGCAGGCGTCACCCGCGCCGGCACTGCATCAGCCCAGGAGGAGCGGACATGGGATACGATCGCGGCAAGCTCGATGCGTTGCGTCGCAAATATGGTGAAAGCCATGGCGGCGAGATGTTCGACCCGAAATTCCGCAAGGTCGCCGACAAGATCTTCTCCAAGAGCGGCACGCGGCTGGCGCCCTATTCAGGCATCCCGACCTTTCTTGCCGCGCCCTACCGCGAAATATCGGCCGACAATCCGGATTTCGGCGATTTGCAGGTGGCGATGATCGGCGTGCCGATGGATCTCGGCGTCACCAACCGCCCGGGCTCGCGCTTCGGGCCAAGGGCGTTGCGCGCCATCGAGCGCATCGGGCCCTACAATCACGTGCTGGAATGCGCGCCGACGCATGAGCTCAGGGTCGCCGACATTGGTGACACGCCGTTCCGCAGCCGCTACCGGCTTGAGACCAGCCATGAGGATATCGAGCGCCGCACCAACCAGATCGTCGATGCCGGGGTCATTCCGCTGTCGATCGGCGGCGACCATTCGATCAGCCATCCAATTCTGAAGGCCGTCGGCAAGAAGGCCCCGGTGGGGTTGATCCATATCGACGCCCACTGCGACACCAGTGGCCTGTTCGACATGACCAAGTTCCACCATGGCGGCCCGTTCCGCAACGCGGTGCTTGACGGCGTGCTCGACCCGACGCGCACGATCCAGATCGGCATCCGCGGCTCGGCCGAATATCTGTGGGAGTTCACCTACGAGTCCGGCATGACCGTGGTGCATGCCGAGGAGGTGACCGGCCTCGGCATTCCGGCGATCATCGAGAAGGCGCGCAAGATCGTCGGCGACGGCCCGACCTATGTCTCCTTCGACATCGACAGCGTCGATCCGGCCTTCGCGCCGGGCACCGGCACGCCGGAAGTCGGCGGTCTGACGACGCGCGAAGTGCTCGAACTGCTGCGCGGCCTCAAAGGTCTTAACATCGTCGGCGGCGACGTCGTCGAGGTGGCGCCGCAATACGACTCGACCACCAACACGGCGCATGCCGCCGCACAGGTGCTGTTCGAGATACTGAGCCTGATGGTGTTCAGCCCGGCGATAACAGGCAAGGGCGCCTGACGTCTAGAAAAGCAAAGGCAGCCGCCGCGCTGGAGCCGGCGGCCGACCCGAACAAACAAAGCTTCCAGACAGGGGAATGACAATGACAATCCGTAAGACATTTGCCTCCATCGCCGCCGTGCTGATGCTCGGCACGGCCGGTTTCGGCCTCGCAGTTCAGGCCGCTAGCGCCGATGCGCTGGCGGACATCACCAAGGCCGGCACCATCAATGTCGGCGTCTTCGCCGACTTTCCGCCCTTCTCCTCGGCCAGCGCCGACATGAGCCTCAAGGGCTATGACATGGATGTCGCGCAATACATCGCCGATACGCTCAAGGTGAAGCTCAATCCCATCGCCGTCACCGGCCAGAACCGCATCCCGTATCTGAACGATCATCGCGTCGACCTGCTGATGAGCGTCGGCTATTCGAAGGAACGCGAGCAGGTCATCGACTTCGCCGCTGCCTACGCG
>NZ_RZRW01000507.1:0-4119 GCF_003998745.1 Mesorhizobium sp. M7A.F.Ca.US.014.04.1.1
GTCGGGGGTGGGGCGCCCCGACCTGCTCTCGGGCATCGGCGTGGATGTCCGTCACGCGCTGCCGGGTGTCGGGGAAAATCTGCAGGACCATCTGCAGATACGCACCGTCTTCAAGGTCGCCAACACCGCCACACTCAACCAGCGCTACCACAATCTGGTCAGCCGTGCGTCGATGGGGCTGGAATACGCGCTCAAGCGCAGCGGGCCGCTGTCGATGGCGCCAAGCCAGCTCGGCATCTTCGCCAGGAGCGATCCGCGCCTCGCAACGCCCGATCTGGAATATCATGTGCAACCGCTGAGCACCGACCGTCTGGGCGAGCCGCTGCATCGCTTTCCCGCGGTCACCGTCTCGGTCTGCAATCTGCGTCCGGAAAGCCGGGGCAGCGTGCACATGGCTTCGTCCGACGCGCGGGAGACGGCGAAGATCCGGCCGAACTATCTTTCCACCGAGGGAGACCGCAGCGTGGCCGTCGCGTCGTTGCGCCATGTCCGCAGCTTGATGAAGGCTCGGGCGGTGGCGCGCTTTGCGCCGGAAGAGATGCTGCCCGGCACGCAGTATGACAGCGATGAAGAGCTCATCCGCAAGGCCGGCGATATCGGCACGACGATCTTCCACCCCGTCGGCACCTGCAAGATGGGTTCGGATACGATGGCGGTGGTCGACGACGGCCTGCGTGTTCACGGGCTTGCCGGGCTGCGCGTGGTCGATGCCTCGATCATGCCGACAATCGTCTCGGGCAACACCAACTCGCCGGTCGTCATGATCGCGGAGAAGGCAGCCGAGATGATCCTGCAAGAGGCCCGCTGACCGCCATCGGCTTCAAGCCGTGGCAACACCGCGCGATCGCCGCTTCTCGGCCGCCGCGAGCAGATCGACGAAGGTGCGCACCTTGGCGGGCCGGAACCGGGCCGGCGGAAAGACTGCGTGGATGCCGCCTGACGGCAGGCTCCAGTCGGCAAATACCGGCACCAGCCGCCCCTCGGCGATATCGTCGCTGACGCTGTAGTCCGGAAAGACGCCCAGCCCGATGCCGACGAGCACGCAAGCAAGGGCGGCGGGGCTCTTGTCGCACATGAGGACCGGATTGAGCTCGGTCAGCACCGTTTCGCCATCCCTGGAAAACAGCCATTGGCCGATGCCGCGCAACTGGGTGTTGCCGACCCAGGCCAGCGATCTTGCCTGGTGCGGCGTCAGGTCGGGCGGCAGGCTCGCCGCGAAGCCAGGGCTCGCCACCACGATTTGCCGGATCGTCCCCAGCCGCCGCGCCTGGTTCGAGGAATCGGTGAGCCAGCCGACGCGGATGCCGAGATCGATCTGCTCGTCCACCAGATTGCTGACGGCGTCGTCGAAGATCGCCTCGACGCGCATCTGCGGATAGGTCCTGAGATAGGCCGCCATGACCGGAGCCACCATCTTGGTGCCGTAGTCGAGCGGCGCCGTCAGCCTCAGCGTTCCGCTCGGTTCGACGGCCCCGCGCGAGATTTCGCCATAGGCGGCCTCCGCTTCCCGCAGGATGATCATCGCGCGGTCATAGAAGAGGCGCCCCTCTTCGGTCGGCGTGACACGCCGGGTCGTGCGCTGCAGCAGCGTTGCGCCCAGTTCCTCTTCGAGCTTGCCGATCTGATGGCTGACCACGGCCTTGGCGACGCCAAGCCGGTTGGCTGCGGCCGTGAACGAGCCGGTTTCCATCACCGTGGTGAAGTAGGCGAGCCGATTGAGGTTCAGAAGTTCGGCCAAGCTGGCTGCCATTTGTATGATCAGATCATACAGTTTGTATTATTGGGTGCCATTTATCGCAAGACCCCCACCTGCCACATATCAGCCAACGGCATTCGATCAAGCCGGCAGCCGGATCATGGGTAGCAGCGATTATGAACAATTCAGAAGTGACCTATCTTTTCGATCCGCTCTGCGGCTGGTGCTATGGTGCCACCCGGATGCTCGGCCGGTTGTCGGCCGCCGGCGTGCGCGTCGAGCTGCTGCCGACCGGCCTGTTTTCCGGCGCCGGCGCGCGTCCGATGGATGAAGGTTTTGCGGCGCACGCCTGGGCGAACGACCAGCGCATCGAGCGCCTGACCGGACAATCGTTCACGCCGGCCTACCGGCACAATGTCCTCAATGTCCGTGGCACCCTGCTCGACTCACATGCCGCCACACTCGGCATCACTGCCGCTGGCCTGGAGGACCCTAGCCGCCGGTTTGCGGCGCTGAAGACGATCCAGCATGCGCGCTATGTAGAAGGACGCGATGTCGTGACGATCGGCGGTGTGGCCGAGGTGCTCGCCGCCGACGGCATGGCGGACGCCGCCGAAATGCTCAAGGCGCCGACCGAAACATTGCTGGCGGCTCACCGCGATCAGGTTGGCCGTGGCCGTGCGCTGTTCCAGCGCCTGCATGCCGATGGCGTGCCTTCGCTCGCGGTCATCCGCAACGATGCGCCCCGGCTCATCGGTTCGAACGCGCTGTTCGGCAGCTTCGACAATCTCGTCGCCCACATCGCGGCGGCGTGACCCCATCCTCCAGACCCCCAAGCATAAGGAAACAGACATGGCAAAAGTCGCTCTCATTGGTGCATCGGGCGCTGTCGGTTCGCGCCTTCTCAGGGAACTCTCCGATGGCGGCCATACCGTCACGGGCATCGCGCGCAACCCGGAAAAGATTGTCGCGCTTCCGGGCGTGACGGCCAGGAAGGGCGATGTCTTCGACACAGAAGGTCTCGCGGACCTGATCCGCGGCCATGACGCTGTGATCAGCTCTGTGCATTTCCTGGATAGCGATACCGATGCACTGATCGAGGCGGTGCGCGCCTCCGGCGTGAAGCGCTATCTCGTCGTCGGCGGCGCCGGCAGTCTCGAAGTCGCGCCCGGCAAGCGGCTGGTCGATAGCCCCGACTTCCCGGCGATCTACAAGGCAGAAGCGCAGAAGGGCGCCGACTTCCTGGACAGATTGAAGACGGTCGACGACCTCGATTGGACGTTCCTGTCGCCATCCGCCATGTTCGTGCCTGGCGAGCGCACCGGCAAATTCCGCCTCGGCAAGGACACGCTTCTCGCCTCCGACGAGGGCAGCAGCATTTCCTTCGAGGACTACGCGATCGTCATGGTCGACGAGATCGAGAAGCCGGCCCATATCAGGCAGCGCTTCACCGTCGGCTATTGAGCGAACGGATGGTGGCGGCCGGGTCTCAATCGAGGCCGGCCGACGCCAGCCGCATCAGGGTCCGGTTCAATCTCGGTGCTGCCGCCACCAGCGCCTTTCCAATGGCCGATTGCGGTGCGTCGATGACGGTTCGGGCATCGCCGTTCTCGGCAACCCGGCCGGCGTCGAGAAGGATAACGCGGTGGGCGATCGACCGGATGACGCCGAGATCATGTGAAATGAAGAGATAGGCGATCTTTTCCTGGCGCTGCAGGTCGAGCAAAAGCTCGAGGATCTCCCCGCGCACGGAAACGTCGAGCGCCGACACCGCTTCATCGAGCACGATCAGCGACGGCTTCGTGGCGATGGCGCGGGCAATGGCGACGCGCTGCCGCTGGCCGCCTGAGATTTCATGGATGGCACGCGGGGCGAGGTCCGCCGTCAGCCCGACGCGCTCCAGCAAGGCGGCGATGCGGCGCGGGCGCTCGCTGCGGGAAGCGATGCCATGGATGCGCAAGGGATCGTCGAGCACACGCGCCACTGTGGCGCGCGGGTTGAAGGCGGCAAGCGGGTCCTGGAACACCATTTGCAGGCGCGCGCGGCGGGCACGCAGTGCTGCGCTGCGCAGGGCCAGGAAATCGTCGCCTTCGAACTCGATGCGTCCGTCGTCCGGCTCGATCAATCGCAGCACCACCCGCGCGATCGTCGATTTGCCGCTGCCGGAGGGTCCGGCCAACGCCAGCGTTTCGCCCGGCTCGATGTGAAAGGAGACATCGTCGACTGCAGCGATGGTGTTGTCGCCGCGACGGTAGCGCTTGGTGAGGTTGGACACCGCCAGCAGGCTCATGCGTGGAGCCCGGCTCGGTTCAGCAGCGGCTTGGTGTCGAGGCCGATATCGGCATCGAGCAATGCGCGCGTATAGGGTTGGGCCGGGGCGCCGACAATCTGCGCCGTCATGCCAAGCTCGACCAACTGCCCAT
>NZ_RZRW01000508.1:0-4094 GCF_003998745.1 Mesorhizobium sp. M7A.F.Ca.US.014.04.1.1
ATGCGGCCTGGAACCGCGGCCGATGAAGCCGGTTATCTCCAGACATTCGACACCGAGAGCAGTGCCATCCGCGAGGTCGCGTCGAAGGCCTACGACCGCACCCACAAGAGCATGTATGTTCTGACGGCGTCCGATTTCGGCTGATCAGTCCATTGCATGTCGCTCAAAACGACGATTAAAGATCCATCCCCTCGACCATCGCGCGTATCTTCGCAGCCTTTTCGAAATGGTCGAGGCGGTGGGTTCTGATCCACCATTCGGCGGCTTCCATCAGGAGTTCGGGGTTGTCGTTTCTGTTGGCGAAAAACGCATAGAACGACACGCCGACGCCGGCCCCCTTCTCGGAGATCTTGCGGTCGCAAATCTCCAGTATCTTCTGCTTCAGGCTGGCTCTCACGGGAATCCCTTGATTTGCGGTGCGGCAGGCTTCCGCCGGCGGGCCGCTACGGATCAGGCCTTGCGCTCGGCCCGTTCGCGGCGTTTGACATCGCGGACATTCATCTGCACGACCATGTCCTCGGCCTCGCGCGGCCCCATCCCGACCATCACCTTTTGCCGGACCACCGCAGGCTGGCCGGTGAAGACATCGATGATGCTCCAGCTCTGGGGAAGCTCCATACGCAGCGTGTAGCGGTTGGCCATGCCGGTCAGCCTTGCATCGTGAAAAACACGGCGCCCAGGATCAGCACCGTCCAGGCGACGACCGACAGTTTCAGCACCATGCCGCTATGCACGGCCAGAAGCTTCCGCAGGTGCGACACACCTGCCGACGAGGCCGGTGCCGCCGCCAGGGCGGCAGGAGCCTTGAGGCCAAGTTTTCCAAAGACGGGCAGCAGCGACGGTTCACGCACGAAAGGCCTCGAATGTCAGGAAAAAGCGAAGCAAGAACGCTCGGCTCCCTTCCATACCACTCTTTTCGCGCGTGCCGGCATGCCAAATGCAAGACAGGACTGCTTTAACGTCCGGTCCGCACCGCCTTCGTAACGCACAAATCTATTCGTGGGGACTGACTGCCCTTGGGGCAGATTGGGACTGCTGTTCGACGCGAAATTTTGGAGGCCTCGCCTCGGAATCGAACCGAGGCTTCAGAGATTTGCCGTCTCCAGCGTAGCCGCTCCGCCACGAGGCCATGGCTGTTGAAGTAGCGGCCAAATATTTACGGAAAGGTTAATCCCGAGGGACTGTTCAGAATTTTCGGCACGATCTTCAGACCGTCCGCCAGCACATATTGCGGCCAGGTTTGCTGCCCGGCAGCGCCAACCCTTTGCCGGACCTCGCATCCCGCGCACGCTGCGATCCTTCACGCCTCAAGCGGCAGCCCGCCCCGTCTCGACCGAGGGCCTCCAGCACTGCGACTGGCGCTCTTCCCCTGAGCTAAGTGCTGCCGGCGCTGCTTTAACCCGCGTTTGCATTCGAAGGAAGAGAGCCGAGGCCCAACCAGCTTTTCCCTTGAACGGCGATCCAATCTGGTCTAGCCTCAGCTGAGAAAAGGTTTTCTCAAACAATTTCAGTCGGGCTCGGCCACCTGCCGGGCCTCTTTCAGATCGGTAAGAGAAAACCTTTTTCCAACTAAGGACTCTCGGCGCGATGCCATCGGACGATCTGCCTGTTCCGGTCTTTTCCAAGCCAGTCACCTTGCGTGACGTGGCCGCGCAGGCCGGAGTCAGCGTCGCTACCGCATCCAAGGCGCTCAACAGCCAGGGCCGGATGACAGCCGAGACGCGCGAACGCATTCGCGAGACCGCCCGGCGGCTTGGCTTCCGGCCCAACAGCCTGGCGCAAAGCCTGCTCCGACGCCGCAGCTTCACCGTCGGCCTGCTCACCAACGATACCTATGGCCGCTTCTCGCTGCCGCTGATGTCGGGCATTTCGGACGCGCTGGTCGACAATGGCGTCTCGGTGTTCCTGTGCAATGTCGAGGAGGATCCGCGGCTGGGCCAGATGCATGTCGACGCCATGCTCGACAAGCGCGTTGACGGCATCATCGCCACTGGCAAGCGCATCGATCGTCATCTGCCCGTCGACCTCTCCAATCTGCGCGTCCCGGTGATCTATGCCTTCACGCAGCCCGACCCCGACGCCGTTGCCTTCGTCTCGGACGATGTTGGCGGCGCCCGGCTGGCCGTCGAGCATTTTTGCCGGCTTGGCCGCAAGCGCATCGCCCACGTCACCGGGCCGGCGAGCTTTGCCGTGGTACACGCGCGCGTTCAGGCTTACCGCGACGTGCTCGCCGAAAACGGCCTGACGGTCAGCGAGCCGCTGCTCGGCTCCTGGTCGGAAGCCTGGGGTCACCAGGCGGTTGCGCAACTGTTCGACGGCAAAAGCGAAAGGCCGGACGCGGTCTTCTGCGGCAACGACCAGATCGCGCGCGGCGTCATCGATGCTCTGCGCGAACGCGGCCTCGACGTCCCCAGGGATGTCGGCGTCATCGGTTTCGACAATTGGGAGATCGTGGCCGGGGCGACGCGCCCGCCGCTGACCTCTGTCGACATGAACCTGGTCGCGCTCGGGCGCGAGGCCGGGTTGACCCTGCTTTCGCTGGTCGGCGGCAAGCCCGCCGCGCCCGGCATTCGAAAACTGCCGTGCCGGCTGGTGGTGCGGCAGTCATGCGGCCATCCGCCGGGTGGCTGAAAACGAAGCGCC
The DNA here is from genome assembly GCF_003998745.1 of Mesorhizobium sp. M7A.F.Ca.US.014.04.1.1. NCBI lineage: Bacteria > Pseudomonadati > Pseudomonadota > Alphaproteobacteria > Hyphomicrobiales > Phyllobacteriaceae > Mesorhizobium > Mesorhizobium sp. M7A.F.Ca.US.014.04.1.1. The sequence goes on from NZ_RZRW01000508.1 coordinate 2,644, forward strand.
GCGCAATCGGCGCCAAGCCGCGGACCGCGGCCAACCTTGGAGGAGGAGAACATGAGGAACCTGATTGCCAAACTGGCCCTGGCCGCTGCCGTTCTGGGCGGCGGTCTCGGCACTGCCGCCGCCGAGACGGCCAACATATGGGTGCGCGCCGACGGTTCGAATTTCATGCCGAGGATCGTCGATGCCTACAACAAGGCGCACACCAACCAGGTCAAGCTCGATATCATCCCCAATGCCGAGATCATCCCCAAATACGGTGCCGCGGCCGCCGGCGGCACAGCGCCCGACGCGCTGTCGCTCGACCTGATCTACACGCCCTCCTTCGCCGCAGCCGGCCAATTGGAGGACATCACCGACTGGGCAAAGTCCCTGCCCTATTTTGCCAGCCTGTCGCCGGCGCATGTGAAGACCGGCACCTACAAAGACCACATTTACGGCCTGCCCTTCTCCGCCGACGCCTCGGTGCTGATCTGGAACAAGAAGCTGTTCAAGCAGGCCGGCCTCGATCCCGAAAAAGGTCCGGCCAACTGGGCCGAGATCGCGGCCGATGCCGAGAAGGTCAACGCGCTCGGCGGCAACATCAAGGGCTTCTACTTCTCCGGCAATTGCGGCGGCTGCAACATCTTCACCTTCACGCCCCTGATCTGGGCGTCTGGTGGCGACATCCTGAGCGAAGACGGCTCGAAGGCGACGCTGGACAGCCCGCAGCTGCGCGGCGCCATCGATCTCTACCGCTCGATGGTCAAGAAGGATCTGGTACCGGCAGGCGCACAGACCGACACCGGCGCCAATTTCTTTGCCGCCTTCGCCGCCGGCAATATCGGCATCTCGCCGTCCGGCGCCTTTGCCATCGGCGCGCTCAACACCCAGTATCCCGACATCGATTACGGCGTCACCTTCCTGCCGGGCAAGGACAGCGGCTGGTCGTCCTTTGCGGGCGGCGACAATTTCGTCGTCACCAAGGGCACCACGAAACTGCCCGTGGTGAAGGAGTTCCTCGACTTCGCCTATTCGCTCGAGGGCCAGACCATCCTTGCCAAATACGGAAGCCTGCCGGTGCGCGGCGACATCGCCAAGGACGCGTTGAAGGATCTCGATCCGCGCTACCAGATCGCCGCCGAAGCCATGGCCAAGGGCAAGACGCCCTATTCGGTGGTGTTCAACGACCTGATCAACTCCGCCAACGGCCCGTGGACGCAGATGATCAACGAGGTCTTCTTCGGCGACGATGTCGATGGCGCGATAGCCAATGCGCAGGAAACGATGCAGTCGATCATCGACCAGGCGCCGCAGAAGTAGCGGACGCCTGCCGGCCGCCCGCCTGTCTCCCTGGGCGGGTGGCCGGATACCGCATCGCCAACGGCAGGGCTATCGCGTTGAGAAAAGACCCCCTCATCCGGCCGCTTCGCGGCCACCTTCTCCCCGCTGGGGAGAAGAGGCTGGCACCATCC
>NZ_RZRW01000509.1:0-4085 GCF_003998745.1 Mesorhizobium sp. M7A.F.Ca.US.014.04.1.1
CAGGACCGAAAGAGGAGCGCTCACGCGACGGCTGGAAGGGCTGCGGTCAGAGCCCGGATTCACCGGCAAGGCGCCCGGCGGCCCGAGCCGCTGGAGCACGGAGCGCAGCGGACAATGGGAGCCTTTGGAACCTGAACTGGTGGTGGAGGTCCGCTTCGACCACGTCACCGGCAATCGGTTTCGCCATGGCACCAAACTGCTGCGCTGGCGCCCCGACAAGGCGCCACGGCAATGCACGTTCGAGCAGATCGAATAAACCGCCCCAGGAAGATCGCCCCAGAAACCTGTCACGATTTATTGCGACGAAGGAACCAACTCGGGATTCACCGGTTCGGACACCATCCACCCGGAGCTACCCTGACATGCCGAATGCAGCAGAAATTCTGATCGACACACTCGTCGCCTGGGACGTGGAGGTGGTGTTCGGCTTGCCGGGAGACGGCATAAACGGGGTCATGGAAGCGTTGCGGACGCGGCGCGACAAAATTGCCTTCGTTCAGGTCCGGCATGAAGAGTCGGCTGCCTTCATGGCATGTGCATATGCCAAGTGGACAGGAAAGCTGGGCGTGTGCCTTGCGACGTCCGGCCCCGGCGGAACACATCTTCTGACCGGCCTCTATGACGCCAAGCTCGACCAGGCTCCGGTGCTGGCGATTACGGGCATGCAGTTCCACGATCTGATCGAGACGTTCACGCAACAGGATGTCGATCTGACGCGCGTGTTCAACGATGTCTCCGTTTATAACGCCCATGTTGCCGATGCCGCGCATATGGAAAACGTCGCCAGCCTTGCCTGCCGAACGGCGCTGGCGCGCAAGGGCGTCGCCCATCTTTCGATTGCCAGCGACATCCAGGAGCAGGAGCGTGATCCGTCGAAGCGCTCCAAGCGCAATCGCCCGGCGCACACGCCGCAGGATATGTTCGCCGGTCACAGCGTACCGCTGGACGTTGAGCTCGACAAAGCCGCCGCCATTCTCAATGACGCTTCGCGGGTTGCGATCTTGGCCGGGCGCGGCGCCATCGGCGCGGCCGCCGAACTCGAACACACGGCGCGCCTGCTGCAGGCGCCTGTCGCGAAGGCTTTGCTGGGCAAGGCGGTGCTGCCGGACGACCATCCCTACACCACCGGCGGGATCGGCATTCTTGGAACCCTGGCTTCGCAAGAGGCGATGGAGAACTGTGACGCGGTGCTGATTGTCGGTTCGACCTTCCCCTACATCGAATACTACCCGCAGCCCGGACAGGCCCGTGGCGTCCAGATCGACTGCGATGCGCAACGGATCGGCTTGCGCTTTCCGGTCGAGGCCGGCCTCGTCGGCGACGCGGCCGAGACATTGCGCGCGCTCAACCAGCGCCTGACGCAAAAGCCCTCCGATGAATTCCTGCGCCGTTCCCAGGAGACCATGAGAAAATGGCGCGAGATGATGCGGCAGTCGGAAGACATGCAGGCGCAACCATTGAAGCCACAAGCGATTGCCCGGGCGTTCGGACAAAGATTGGCGGACGACACAGTGCTGGCCACGGATTCCGGTCAGAATACGGAGCTGGCCGCCCGCCATGTCGATCTTCGCAGCGGCCAGGCATTTGGGGTGTCCGGATCGCTGGCGTCGATGGCTTGCGGTCTGGCCTACGCCATCGCTGCCGGCATAGCGTTTCCCGGTCGACCGATTGCCGCCATCGTCGGCGATGGCGGCTTTGCCATGCAGCTCGGCGAATTCTCGACGGCGGTGCGCTACAAGATCCCGCTCAAGGTTCTGGTGATCAAGAACAACATGCTCAATCAGATCGCCTGGGAGCAGATGATGTTTCTGGGCAACCCGCAATTCGGTTGCGAATTGCAGCCGATCGATTTTGCCAAGGCGGCAGAAGCAATGGGCGCAAAGGGTTTTCGCATCGAGCGGGCCGATCAGATCGAGACGGTTCTCGACCAGGCTTTCGCCACGCAAGGCCCTGTCGTGATCGAAGCGCTGGTAGATGCCTATGAGCCGCTGATGCCGCCCAAAATGCCGGCAGACTACGCCAAGAACTTCCGCCAGGCCCTGCCGCGGACGCCGGGACACGAACGCATAGAAGAAAATATCGCCCGTGAGCCGGCGAAATCGATGATGGATGCCTAGAGGCGGCGCAGGGAGGTGGAACAGCGCGCCTCAGTGGCTTCATTCTGAATCTTTCCAGATGAACCCGCGCTCTTCCGGGTGACGGATGCGGATCATGAGCTTCGACGCGCTCTTTTCGACCTCGATTTGCTATGGCAACGGCGCTCCGCAGGCTGGTTGGACTCTGGCGCTACCCATCACATTGCCACTGGCGGCAATCCTTTTGCTGTATGTTGCCGGCGCTGGCCGGCTGTGGCGACGGAGCGGACGTGGACGTCGCTTGCGATCGCGGCAGGCCTTGCTGTTTGCTGCCGGCTGGTCCGTCCTGGCGTTCGCCTTTGTAAGCCCGATCCATGCATTGAGCGAACATGTGTTTGCGGCGCACATGATCGAGCACGAATTGCTGATGGCGGTCGCAGCGCCTCTGCTGGTTGCCTCCCGCCCGACGGCGGCGATGATGTGGGCCCTGCCGGTACAGCTGCGCCAGATATTCGGAGTGGCTGGACATGCAAATGCGCTTCGGGCGGTCTGGGCGTTCATCAGCCGTCCTGTGGTCGCGACCGTCCTGCACGGAGCCGCGATATGGATCTGGCATGTCCCGGCGCTGTTCGAGGCTGCCCTCCAGCAGGGCTTCCTGCACTATGCCCAGCACGCGAGTTTCCTCGGTAGCGGGCTTTTGTTCTGGTGGGTGCTGCTGCCTCGCCTTGGCCGCGAGCAGGCTTGCGGCAATGCCGTGATGCATCTTTTCTTCACCTCCCTCCACACCGGGCTGCTCGGGGTGTTGCTCGTCGTCTCGCCCAGGCTGTGGTATCCGGATAATGCGATCGGCTCGGATTTATGGGGGCTCAACCCGCTCGAGGACCAGCAACTTGCAGGCTTGATCATGTGGATTCCCGCCGGCCTGATCTATGGCGGAGCCGCACTGCTCCTGGTCGCTTTCTGGATTCAAACGAGCAGTCCGCGGCAACAGGCTTTCCAGCAGTTGCGCATCGTCTAACCCGCACCGCTTCGCGTCGGTTTTCAGCCGGGGGGTGTTGCCAAGCATCCTTTTTCAGTCAGCCGCGTTATGGCCTTGGCAACGATGGTGGATCCTTCATGGCGAGGTGCATGAGTCCGTTGGCCAGCTCTCGCAGGCTGACACGACCGCGAATGTCGCTTGCCCCCACATGTCCTAGGCAAATCTTGCCTGGCACCGTTCAGGGAACGGCCGCGCAACGGCGTTTGAGGGCGATCAGCGCAGCGCCGATATTGGCCTTGGCAGGATGCGGCGACAAGCAATCGGCCCTCCATGCACACGGTGCGAATGCCCGGAGAATCCTTGATCTGATCTGGTCTTTCAGCGCAATCGCAGTGGCCACGTGGCTGCTTGTCATGTTGATCCTGGCGGCAGCGCTTTTGCGTCGTCGCCTGTCCGAGACAACGCGCTCGCCGCTCGAGATCGATTCTCGTCAGGAGCGCCGATTTACCCGCGCTGTCGGCAGCGCCATTGCGTTGACCGTTCTGGTGCTCGTCATGATGACGATAGCGAGTTTTTTCGCCGGCAAATCCATTGCTTCGCTGAGTGGAACGGAAACGCTTGCCGTGCGCATCACCGGGCACCAATGGTGGTGGGAGGTCCGGTATCCCGGAGATGATCGGTCCCAATCGATCGTCACGGCAAATGAAATCCATGTCCCGGTTGGCGAACCGGTCAAGGTCGAACTCGATTCGCTCGATGTCATTCATAGCTTCTGGGTGCCGAACCTTGCCGGCAAGCGCGATCTCATTCCGGGCCGGCCGAGTGAGCTCACACTCGTCGCCGATAAGCCCGGCATCTATCGTGGCCAGTGTGCCGAATTCTGCGGCTATCAGCACGCCCATATGGCCATCACCGTCATCGCGGAAAGCCGCGAAGCGTTCGAAGCATGGCAATCCAGGCAAAACGCCGTCGCATCCGCGCCTGGCGGCGACGAAGAGCGCCGCGGCCAACAGGCATTTCTGTCCACCGGC